>JBLRWT010000161.1:0-5399 GCA_047921095.1 Wenzhouxiangella sp.
GATCTTGGCATCGGAGCGGGCCCTGAAAACCAGTCGGTCGGCATCGCCCTCGGCCACGAACCAGACCTGTGACTGGCAGCCCTCGAGCAGGCGGTCATCGGTCATTTCTTCCGGCGCCAGTTCGGGCAGCTTGTTTCCCAGGTCGATCAGGTACTCGTAGCCCCCTTCCATCCAGCTGTCGAAAAAGCTGAACTCGTCCACGATCTCCTGTTGGGCCTGGATGGCGTTCATGTCAGGCTCACTTGGCTGCAGCCTCCCAGGTCGTGCCCTCGGGTCCATCCTTGATTTCTATGCCCTGTTCGGCCAGTTCATCGCGAATTCGGTCCGCTGTGGCAAAGTCCCGCTCACTGCGCGCCTGCCGCCTTTGGTCGATCAGAGCCTGAATGCTGGCATTGTCCAGGGCGACATCGACTCGGCGCTGATCAAACCAATCGCCGGGTTCTTGCTGCAACATGCCCAGGGCCGCCCCCGAAACGCGCAGGCGCGCGGCCAGCGCACTGCGTTGCCCCGGCTCGGAGGCACTTGCCAGCTCGCGGGCAAGGCCATTGAGCGCGGCCAGCGCCGTGGGCGTGTTCAGATCATCCTCGAGGGCCGTGACAACGCCGGGATCGGCATCGGCATTCTCGCCCCGATCATGCTCGCCCAGCAGGCCGTAAAGCCGATCGAGGGTGGTTTGTGCCTGCTCGAGAACCTTTTCGGACCAATCCAGTGGCTGCCGATAATGCGCCGATAGCAAAACCAGGCGCAAGGCTTCTCCAGGCCACGACTGCAGCAACTCGTTGACGATCAGCGTATTGCCCAGGCTCTTCGACATCTTTCGCTTTTCAACGGTGACGAAGCCGTTATGCATCCAGTAGCGGGCAAAGGTGTCGGTGCCGTGCGCGCAGCGGCTCTGTGCCACTTCATTCTCGTGATGCGGAAAGACCAGATCCTGCCCACCGGCATGGATGTCGATGACTTCGCCGAGGTGGGCCGCGCTCATGGCCGAGCACTCGATATGCCAACCCGGACGACCGCGCCCCCAGGGGCTTTCCCAGCCCGGCTGGCTCTCTTCGGACGGTTTCCAGAGGACAAAGTCCGCCGGGCTGCGCTTGTATGGCGCCACTTCCACCCGTGCGCCGGCGATCATCTCGCGCTTGTCGCGGCGTGACAGCTTGCCGTAGTCCGGATACTTCTCGACATCGAACAGGACGTGTCCCTCGGCGACATAAGCGTAGCCGCGGCTGACCAGCCGCTCGATCATCGCAATGATCTCTGCAATATGGTCGGTTGCGCGTGGCTCGACCGTGGGCTTGCCGACGCCAAGGGCTGCCATGTCCTTGTGGTAGGCGGCCGTGTAGCGTTCCGAGATGACATCGATCGAAACACCGGCCTCGGCGGCCGAGTGGTTGATCTTGTCGTCGACATCGGTGATGTTGCGGGCGTAGATGACGTTGTCGTAGCGGCGGGAAAGTATGCGCTGCAACAGGTCGAAAATCACCGCCGGCCGGGCATTGCCGATATGGGCGTAGTTGTAGACCGTCGGCCCGCAGGCATACATCGTCACCCGGTCGGGATCGAGCGGGACGAACTCTTCCTTGCTGTGGGAAAGGGTGTTGTAAATACGAATGGTCATCAGATCAAAGCGGCGCCTGTAACGCGATACAATCATTGAATGGAACTTTCAAGTTTAACGCATCGCAAGGTTGCCCATGCCTAACCAGAATGCACTGCTCTACCATCGTCACATCGAAAAGCGCAGCAATCAGTACAACGAAATCATGACTGAACTGGGCTATGACAGTTTGCTCATCCATTCTGGCTGCCCTGAGTTGCGACTGTTTGACGATCAGCACCCGCCATTCCGAGCTCATGCGCCGTTCGTCGCCCTGATTCCACAGCCCTTTGCCGCCGATTGCCTGCTCGAACTAAGGGTTGGTCGGACGCCGCGCCTGTGGTTCAGCCAGCCACGCGACTTCTGGCACCTGACGCCTGAATCACCCGCCGAGTGGTGGGCTGGCGTGCTGGATATCGAGGTGGTCGCTGGTCCTGAAGGCTGGCATGATCGATTCCGCGACGACCGGCCGATGGCGGTGCTCGGAAGGGAGCGTGACCTGGGATCGCTGATCGGCACCGCCGACCTCAATCCGCCGAAGTTGATTGCCCGTCTGGATGAACTTCGAACCCGAAAGACAGCCTGGGAGCGCCAGTGCATCGCCATGGCCAACAAGACCGCGGCCAGTGCTCACATGGATGCCGGAGCTGCGTTCGAGTCCGGCGCCAGCGAGCTGGAAATCCACCTGGCCTATCTGGCAGCCGCGCGCCAGGATCAGGACGAGTTGCCGTACAACAGCATCGTGGCGCTCAACGACCATGCCGCAGTGCTGCACTACCAGTTTCGCTCGCCAACCCGCCCAGCAGACTCGCGCAGTTTTCTGATCGATGCCGGAGCGCATTATTTTGGTTATGCCGCTGATGTCACGCGGACCTGGACACGGCCGGAACACAGTGAATTCGACGATTTGATCGAACTGGTTGACAGCGCACAGCAACAGTTGTGCGCGAGGGTCCGGACCGGCGTATCTTTCGTCGATCTGCACCGACAGGCCCACATCATGATCGCATCCGTGCTGGAGCAGTCCGGCCTGGTACGCATGGCACCGGAAGCCATGGTCGACGCCGGCATCAGCTCATACTTTCTGCCGCACGGGCTAGGCCATTTTATTGGCGTCCAGGTCCATGACGTGGCGGGCAAGGTATCGAATGCGGGTGAGCCTCTGCCACCACCGGATCAGTACCCGTCTCTGCGCCTGACCCGGGAACTTGAAGTGGGTCATGTGCTGACCATCGAGCCGGGTCTGTACTTCATTCCCATGCTCCTCGACAAGCTCCGTGACAGCCAGTTTTCAAAGCAGGTCGATTGGATGGCAATCGATCGCCTGAAGCCATTCGGCGGCATTCGCATCGAGGACAATGTTCTGGTGACCGAGGCCGAGCCGGTCAATTTCACCCGCCAGGCTTTCGCCATGTTGGCCTGACCTTTTTGTCAAAGGCGACGTGCGCGGATGTTGCGGCCTTTGACTTTTCCCGACTGAAGGTGATCAAGGGCCTCGCGCGCGTGGGAGCGGCCCACGGCGACGTAGGCGACAAAGTCGAAGATGTTGATCTTGCCGATCTGGCTGCCGGGAATGCCGCCTTCCCCGGTGAGCGCGCCCAGGATATCCCCTGGACGAAGCTTGTTTTTCTTGCCCGAATCCAGTTGCAGCGTCACCATGGCCGGTTTTTCAGGCAATGGCGGGTCTTTCGGTAGTGCCTGAACATCGCTGGTGCTGACCGGCTGATCCAGCCAGGCCGCCAGGGCTTCGAGCCGAAACAGCTCGGCCTGGGTCACCAGGCTGACTGCGGCTCCGCGCTTTCCGGCACGGCCCGTGCGGCCAATTCGGTGCAGATAGGTTTCCGGGTCGGTCGGCAGGTCGTAATTGACGACCAGCGCCAGGTCGTCGATATCGAGACCGCGGGCGGCAACGTCAGTTGCCACCAGGATTCTTGCGCTGGCATTGCTGAAGCGAACCAGGATCAGGTCGCGTTCCTTTTGTTCCATGTCGCCGTGCAGTGCCAGCGCGCTGTGGCGACGGCTTTGCAGCTCCGCGGCCAACTCGGCGCAACCTTGCCGCGTCTTGCAGAAAATCAGGCAGGACTCGGGCTGGCGCTTGCCGAGGATCTTGAGCAGGGTCTCGAGTTTATGCTTCGGTTTGGTCACCGCGTAAAAATGCTGCTCGATCCTGCTCTTGCCGGGCTCCTGAGCCACGCTGATTTCCAGCGGCTTGTGTTGAAACTCGGCACTGAGTCTTTCTATGTCGGGCGGGTAGGTGGCGGAAAACAGCATCGTTTGCCGCTTTTTCGGGGTCTGCTGAATGATGCCGGCGATGGTGTCGAAAAAGCCCATGTCCAGCATGCGATCAGCCTCGTCCAGGACCAGTGTTCGTACCGACCCCAGGTTGAGCGACTTCTTGCGCAGGTGATCCTCGATACGCCCGGGCGTGCCGACGACAACATGGGCGCCGTGCTCCAGCGATGCCTTCTGCGGGCCGAGCGGGCTGCCGCCGCACAGGGTCAGGATCTTCACGTTCGGCAGCGGACTGGCCAGACGACGAATCTCGTTGGCGACCTGGGCGGCCAGTTCACGCGTTGGGCACAGGACCAGCGCCTGGCAGTCATACCGCCCGGGGTCCAGATGCTGAAGTATCCCCAGGCCGAAAGCGGCCGTCTTGCCACTACCGGTCTCGGCCTGGGCGATCAGATCCTTGCCTGCCAGAACGTGCGGCAGGCTCTTCTGCTGAATCGGCGTCATGGCCTGGTAACCCATTGAGTCCAGGTTATCTTTCAGCGCTTCGATCAGCGGCAGTGTTTTGAACGAGGTTTCGGTCACGGCAGGCCCAACGACAAGTTGGCGCCACTATACATTGATCCCGTTCGCTGCCGAAGCCTGCGGCTTTGTTCGTCGCCGGCCCCTGAGAGCGAGTTCGCAACCGAACGGTTCGTGTAGTTGATAATGGGCTAGGTTGATGGCAGGCTGGATTGTCCGTCCACTCGCCGGAGGTTGTATGTACGCAAGTCGTTTGTCTCATCCCGGATCAAGCCGGCACATGAAACTTGTGGCCATTCTGTTCTTCTTCGTCGGCCTTGCTGGTTGCGCGGCCTTGGGGACCAACGGAGTCAATCTGATTTCGGTTGAAGAAGAATGGGAAATGGGGCAGCAGCTCGAGGCCCAGATAGCCGAGGAACTCGACGTTTCGCAGGACCCTGGGCTGACCGCCATGGGCGAGCAAATCGTGGCCACGACCGAGATGGGCCACCTGCCGTGGCGCTTTTATGTTGTCCGCGATGAATCGGTCAACGCCTTCAACGTGCCCGGTGGGCTGGTCTATGTCAATTCCGGCCTGATCGAGCAGGCGGGCAGCGAAGATGAGGTTGCGGCGGTCGTCGCCCATGAGATCGGCCATGGTGTGGCCCGCCATGGCACCCAGCGCCTGACCCGGCAATACGGCCTGTCGGTGCTCGCCGGGCTGGTATTGGGACAGGACCCGGGTCTGTTGCAGCAGATCGCCACCGAGATCGTGGCCGCTGGCACGATCGCCCAATTTTCACGAGCCCAGGAATTCGAGGCCGACGAACTGGGCGTGCGCCACATGGCCGATGCCAACCATGACCCTCGCGGCATGGTTCAATTGCTGCAGCGGTTGATGGAACTCCAGGAGCGCGACCCGGGCGCCGTCCAGCAGTTCTTCGCCACCCACCCGTCGCCGCAGGATCGGATTGCGAATGTTGAGGAAATGATCGGGGAGTAGGAAGGCGGAAGAGGACGGAAGACGGGAGACGGAGGACGGAAGACGGGAGACGGAAAACGGAAAACGGAAGAC
>JBLRWT010000162.1:0-5398 GCA_047921095.1 Wenzhouxiangella sp.
TGTGAAACAGGTTTTCCTGGTACACGTTGACGTCGATCATCTCGTAGGCATTCTTGGTATCGCGGCTGAAAAAATCCTGGATCGAGGTGATCTTGTGGTCGATATAATGCTTGCGGCCACGGACATCACGGGTAAACCCGCGAACCCGGTAGTCCACGGTGACAATATCGGATTCAAAACTGTGAATGAGGTAATTCAGCGCCTTGAGTGGTGAGATGACGCCACAGGTCGCCACGTCGATGTCGGCCCGGAAGGTGCAGATCCCGTCATGGGGATGGCTTTCGGGATAGGTATGTACCGTGATGTGACTTTTATCGAGGTGAGCCAGCACGGTTTCCGGCAGCGGACCCGGCGCCGCCGAGCCGACATCGTCATCGTTGACCACGGGCTCCTCGGCAATCAGTATCGTCACACTCGCGCCCTGCGGATCGTAATCCTGGCGTGCGATATTGAGGATATTGGCGCCAATGATGTTCGACACGTCGGTCAGAATCTGGGTCAAGCGCTCGGCATTGTAGGCCTCGTCGATGTAGGCGATATAGTCTTTTCGCTGTGCCTCACTGGTCGCGTAGCAGAGGTCATAGATGTTGAAACTCAATGCCTTGGTGAGGTTGTTGAAGCCATGCAGCTTGATTCGACGGGATGACATGTCTGTTGGCCAACTATTCGCAACGAATTAACCGCTTATTATCGTCGATAGGGCATCGTCATTACCAGCCTGTGGCGAGTTTTGATTTGTGCCGGAAAAACGCCGGTTTGACGTAAACTGTGACCCAGTGCAGAATTGGGTTATCAAATTATGGCTTGCTGTTGTCCCCGCAGCTGAACGGGGGTTGATTCTTTCGAGTGATATTTGCCAATGCGAGATTTCCAGTTCTATCCAGTTGACCGGGAAGCCATGGATCGTTTCCTGGAGATTTGTCGCCGCCAGCATTTTGCGGCCAAGACCACGGTCATGCGTCCCGGAGATGCGGGCCAGACCCTGCTTTACGTGGTTGAAGGATCCCTGTCGGTGTCCACCGAAGGTGACGATGGCCGCGAACTGATCCTCAGTTACCTCAATCCGGGTGACTTCATCGGGGAAATGGGGCTGTTCATGAAACCGCGCGAGCGCGAAGTGCTGGTCCGTACGCGAACCAAGTGCGAGCTGGCCGAGGTGTCCTACTCCCGTCTGCGCGAAGCGCTGGAACGGGAGCTGAGCGATTGCGCCGTTGACATCCTGACCGCGCTGGGCTCCAAACTGGCCCAACGACTGCTGCAGGCCCGTCGCAAGGTGTTCCACCTGGCATTCCTGGACACCCAGGGGAGAATTGCCAAAGCCCTGATCGAACTGTGCTCCGAACCGGACGCGGTCTCGCATCCGAAGGGTACCCAGATCAAGATCACCCGCCAGGAACTGAGCCGGATTGTCGGCTGTTCGCGCGAGATGGCCGGTCGGGTCATGAAGACACTGGAGGAAGACGGCGTGATTCAGGCTTCCGGCAAGACGGTCGTCGTCCTTGGCAAGCACAAGGGCTCGGCGCCAGCCTGAGCCTGCAGGGTCCGCCCTACTTGCGGACGCCGGGAAAGCGAGTGACGTTCTTGCCGTCGCTCTCTTCTTCGACCGCGGCGTCGTTCCCGGTGTCTTCAAGCTGCATTTCGGCGGTGCTCTCGAGGGAGCCATCACTGATCGATCGGGTTGGCAATCGCATGGTTGAATCCGAACTATCGCGGACACCATGCCGCTCTTCCAGGCGCATGGCCATATCGTTGAATCGTCGGTGCAGGTTGCCGAACTCGTCGCGCCGGTCAGCCTCCAACCTGAAGTCATACTGACCCTTGCCGACCCGCTTCAAGCCCCAGCCGATTCGCTCGATCAGGCGCCGCTGGTGACGGACCATTGCCGCCAACGCCAGCAACACGACCAACATGGCCACAAGGAAAACCAGCGCCATCATGCCCAGTGTACTTCGGGATGCCGCCGACAGTGCCGACCCATCCAGTCCCAGGTAGATTTTACCAATGCCCCGTGCCTGGAATCGCACCGGCACCTGGAACTCGAGATTGCCGTTACTCGACTGGACCACGCGCATGGCCGATTCCGACCGGCGTACCACCGGATTGTCGATCTCGGGTACCGGTTGATCCTGCAGAAACAGGCTGGTGCTGGACTGGATGGTGCCGTGGCGGTCGGCGATATGCAGGTAGAGCACCTGGGGGTTGCCGGAAAAGTCCGCGACCAGGTTGCCCAGGGCTGCACTGTCGTCCAACAACAAGGGCTCTGCAACCTCGCGCGCAATGACACTGGCCAGGCCTTCACCATAGCCGTAAGTCGCACTGGCCATGGCCTCGTTCTGGCTCCGATAGACATGACCCAGGCCAATGACCAGCACCAGGGCCACAAGCGATCCGGCCGCGAGCGGCCAGCGCCAGGCCATGCTTCGGCGCCTGGCAGATGACAACAGACCCTGGCTGAGGCTGGCCCTGATCTCTTGCAACTCTTCCAGCACCTCTGTTGCACTGGCATAACGTGCCGCCGGCGTCTTGGCCAGCAGGCGATGGGCCGTTTCGATCAGTTCGACTGGCGTATCCGGCTCGATCGGCTCAAGCTGAGGCGGCGGTTGGCGCACCACCTGGGCCATCAGTTCACTCAGGTTGGTGTCGTCGAACGGGAGGCGACCGGACAACATCCGGTACAGCACCACGCCCAGCGAGTAAAGGTCGCAGCGCTCATCCTGGGCTTCACCGACTATTTGCTCTGGCGCCATGTAGGCCGGTGTTCCGAGCACGAGACCGCCCTTGCTCAAATCTCGATCGGGGCGACTCTTGACCCCTGCGATACCGAAATCAAGCAGTTTGGCAACACCGGTTCCGGCATCGAAGTGGATATTGGCCGGCTTGATGTCGCGGTGAATCACGCCCCTGTCGTGGGCGTAGCTCAGAGCGCTGGCGAGCTGGATTGCGAGGTCCAGGGTCTCGCGCAGCGTTGGCGCCTGGGCCGCAGCGAGCCGGTCGGCGAGGGTATCGCCGTCCAGCAGTTCCATGGCCATGTAGGGCATGCCGTCGATCTGGCCGACATCGAAGACCGTGACGATGCTGGGGTGGCCCAGGCCGCCGGCGGCACGAGCCTCGCGCAAGAATCGCTGACGCGAGGTCACGTCGCGTGCAAAGCTCTCCCGCAACACCTTGACGGCCAGGTATCGATCGATGCGGGGGTCAAATGCCTTGTAAACGATGGACATGGTGCCTCGCCCCAATTCGCATTCGACCTGGTAGCGCCCGATCCGCTCCATTCAGATCTCCATCGTGGGTGAGGCAAGATTCATTCAGTCGCCCCAGGGGCTATAGCAAGTAAGCCAGGGCGATGATGATCATTGCGGCGGCGGCCGTCCAGGGCACCCAGTGCATCCAGCGTGACCTTGAAACCGCGGATCTGCCGCCGACGGAAGACTGGTCCGGATCCTGGAACACGAACTCGATCCGGCCGAATCGCAGGCGGTCGCCATGTTGCAGCGTCGCGTTGGACACGCGCTTGTCGTTGAGAAAAGTACCGTTGGTGGACAGCAGGTTGACGATGCGCCAGCCGTCGCCGTCGCGGCTGATCCGCGCATGTTCCGAAGAAATGCTGGAATCACTGAGCGTAATGTCACAGGTGCTTGCCCGGCCGATCACCGAGCGTTCCCCTTTCAGCGGGTAGAGGCCTCCCTTGACATCGACGCTAACGCCCTTGAGTTGCGCCCGCGCAGTCGAGTCCTCGGCGGCGGTGGCTTCGTCAAGCAGCTTGCCCACTTCGTCGCGACTGAACACATGGGTGCCTTGCGGGCCGTGTTCACGTCTTGCGGCTTTTTGCTCCTTCTCTTCCTGTGTACTCATGATGTCATTCTCATTTTTGCCTGGTGTCTTGCTACCCTCGTCAGAGCAGATTTATCAGACCAGGGAACTCCCGTGAAGCATTATAGCGGGCGGCGACCGAACGGCCATGGCCACCGGCTGCGGCCATTGCCATCGTTGTTTTCGATCTGCGGCGCGGCCAGCATGACAATCGAGACATTGTCGTGTGCCCCGGCGGCCAGCGCGCGCTCCAGAAGTGCACTTTGCGCTGCCGCCAGATCACCGGCGCTGGCCAGCGTCTGCTCGATCTCGGCATCATCCAGCTCCCCTGTCAGCCCATCCGAACACAGCAACAGCCAGTCCCCCGGCCGCCAGCGATCCTGCAAGGTGCCGATCCGCGGCTCGTGTTCACCGGTCAGGCCCAGGCAGTCAGTCAGTACGTGGCGCTGGGGATGACGGGCGGCTTCAGAAGGACTCAGAGCGCCGGCGGCGACCAGCATGCCAGCGACATTGTGATCTCGTGTCAGCAGTTCGAGTTGGCCGGTTTTTGGTGAAAAACGATACGCGCGGCTATCACCCACCCAACAGATTTCGAAGGCAGCATCATTTTCGACGGCTGCAACGACGGTCGTGCCCATGTCGTTGTATTCAGGTCGGGATGCCTGCTCGGAGCGAATCGCATGATGGGCATGAAGCACGGCATCACGCAGGTCTGAACCGGCCCTGCGGTGTTCGCGGATGGTATCGAGTGCGATCTCGCTGGCGCGAGCGCCTCCGGCGTGCCCGCCCATGCCATCGACGACCAACCACAGCCCCAGGTCATCATCCGCCAGAATGGCATCCTGATTGTTGGCGCGGACGCAGCCGGTTTCACTGGCCCCGGCCGAGCGCTGCATCTGCGGAGTTGGCGTCACTCTATCCATCCACTATATATAGCGTAAAATTGCCCTTTAACGTGCCAAATTTACAACCGTCTGGTGACATTTTTTGTTACCGCCCCTTGAACGCAATCCGCATACCCTACCCGATGAGCAACCAGCAATCCAGCAATGCAGTCACCTGGCGTGTCTTCAAATTCGGCGGCAGTTCGGTCACCAGCGCCGCTCACTGGCACATCATTGCCACCCGTATCAGCGAAGCGCTGGATGCCGGCGTGTGTGTCGCAGTGGTGGTTTCGGCCCTGCGCGGCATGACCGACCTGCTGGCGGCTCAACTGGATGCCAGCACACGACAAAGGCCGGAAACGGTTCTGGCAGAAGCGCGCCAACGCCACGCCCGCCTGTTGGCGGAACTCGAGATAGCCCCGGAAGCGCTGGATGATACGTTGAGTGAACTGCAAGCGCTGCTCGAGTCTACCGATGCATCCAGTCCCCCGACCCAGCAGGCCGCGCTGCTCGGCATGGGTGAGCTGCTTTCGAGCCGGCTCGGCCGGATTTACCTCGAGCTGGCCGGCCTGCCCGCGCACTGGCTGGACAGCAGGAAGACCCTGACTTGTCCACTCGACCCACGTCGTGACATGCGCGCAAGTTATCTGTCGGCGACCTGTCCCGGGCAGTTCAGTCCGGCGCTTGTACAGCAGCTGTCCGCC
>JBLRWT010000163.1:0-5388 GCA_047921095.1 Wenzhouxiangella sp.
GACCGGATCGGTCTGGTGGGTCAAGCCGCGCAAATACTTCTTCTGAGAATTGCTGAGAGCCATAAATAGCCGAATGGTAGAATCAACCGGCATTTTAACCGATCCCCGGGACCAGACGCCGGGCAGTTCAACCGTACCCGGTAAACATCCCATGTCCTCCAAAGCCTGGAAAACTCGTCAGAAGAATGACCCCTACGTGCGCCGGGCGCGTGAAGAGGGCTATCGGGCGCGCGCGGTCTACAAGCTGCTGGAACTGGATGAGAAGGATCACTTGTTCAAGGGGGTCAGGCGGGTGGTCGACCTGGGAAGCGCGCCGGGCAGCTGGTCCCAGGTGGCGCAAAGACGCCTGGGCGAGGCCGGAACGGTAATAGCGCTGGACATTCTGCCCATGGATCCGGTCGCCGGGGTCGAGTTCATCGAGGGTGATTTCCGCGAGGATGAGGTGCTGGCCCGGCTCGAAGGCGTTCTCGACGGGAGCAAGGTTGACCTTGTGCTGTCGGATATGGCCCCCAACTTGTCGGGTATTGGCCCGGCCGACCAGGCGCGCAGTATTCACCTGGCCGAACTTGCCCTTGCCTTTGCCCAGGCGTGGCTGGATATTTCCGGTACTCTGGTGGTCAAAGTTTTTCAGGGCGCGGGCTTTGACGATTTACTCACTGCCTTCCGGCAATCATTCCGGACGGTAAAAGTGCGCAAGCCGGCTGCATCGCGCTCCGAGAGCCGCGAAGTCTACCTGGTGGGCTCGGCCCTGAAGGAAGGCGGCGGTTAGTTCCATGGCGTAAAATGGGCCGGACGGCCCGTGCAGATTCCGTTAACGGAGATTGATTTTGAGCGATTTTGCCAAGAATCTGATCATGTGGATCATCATCGCGATGGTTCTCATGAGCGTATTCAACTACTACTCCCAGCCCGAGCAGGAGCCCCGTGAGATGACCTACTCGGTTTTTCTCAATGAGGTCCGTGCCGGCAATGTCGAGAACGCGGAGATCCAGGAGAGCGCTGGCGCCAGGACCATTACGGGTCAGACCCGCGACGGCCAGCCCTACACTGTGACCGCGCCCCGCGATGAGGGTCTGATCAAGGATCTGATTGACTACAATGTCGACTTCGATGCCCGCGAGCCTCAGCGACGGTCCGTGGTGATCGACATTCTGATCAGCCTTCTGCCGGTACTGGTGCTGGTTGGTTTGTGGGTGTATTTCATGCGCCAGATGCAGGGCGGCGGCATGGGCGGCAAGGGCGGCGCGATGAGCTTTGGCAAATCGCGCGCCAAGTTGCAGGGGGAAGACCAGGTCAAGGTCACATTCGAAGACGTGGCCGGTTGCGAGGAAGCCAAGGACGAAGTCACCGAGCTGGTCGATTTCCTGCGTAATCCGGCCAAGTTCCAGCGCCTGGGTGGGCATATTCCCAAGGGCATCCTGATGGTGGGCGCGCCAGGCACGGGCAAGACCTTGCTGGCCCGGGCGATCGCCGGCGAAGCCAAGGTGCCGTTTTTCTCGATCTCGGGATCCGATTTCGTCGAGATGTTCGTCGGCGTGGGTGCCTCTCGCGTTCGCGACATGTTCGAGACCGCCAAGAAGCACGCGCCCTGCATTATCTTCATTGACGAGATCGACGCGGTCGGACGTCACCGTGGCGCCGGTCTCGGCGGCGGTCATGACGAGCGCGAGCAGACGCTCAACCAGTTGCTGGTCGAGATGGACGGTTTCGAAGGCAATGAAGGGATCATTTTGATTGCCGCCACCAACCGACCGGATGTGCTTGATCCGGCGCTTTTGCGGCCGGGCCGGTTCGACCGCCAGGTGGTGGTGCCGTTGCCTGACCTGAAGGGCCGCGAGCAGATTCTGAAGGTCCACATGCGCAAGGTGCCGGTCGATGACAACGTGTTGCCGCGCGTCATTGCCCGCGGCACGCCGGGCTTTTCCGGCGCCGACCTGGCCAACCTGGTCAATGAAGCGGCCCTGTTCGCCGCGCGCCAGGATTCCAAGACGGTCCGTCAGAGCCATTTCGAGCAGGCCAAGGACAAGATCATGATGGGCGCCGAGCGCAAATCCATGGCCATGTCGGAGGAAGACAAGAAGCTGACTGCCTACCATGAGGCTGGCCATGCGATCGTCGGACGCCTGGTGCCGGATCACGATCCGGTTTACAAGGTCACGATCATTCCGCGTGGCCGAGCCCTGGGCGTGACCATGTTCCTGCCCGAGGCGGACAAGTATTCGATGACCCGTCAGCAGTTGACTTCGCAATTGGCCAGCCTGTTCGGCGGTCGAGTGGCGGAAGAGCTGATTTACGGCAAGGAAAAAGTGACCACCGGCGCCTCGAACGATATCGAGCGAGCTTCGTCGATTGCCCGAAGCATGGTGTCGAAATGGGGCCTGTCTGATTCCATGGGGCCGCTGTCGTACGACGAGAACGAGGATGAGGTTTTCCTCGGACGGCAGGTCACCCAGCACAAGCACATTTCGGATGAAACGCACCGTCAGCTGGACAAGGAAGTGCGGCGCATCATCGATGCGGCTTATGAAACCGCCAAGGCCTTGCTGGAGGAGAACCGCGACAAGCTCGAACTGATGACCGAGGCGCTGATGCGCTTCGAGACCATCGATGCAGCCCAGATCGATCAGATCATGAACGGTGAGCCACCCGACCCGCCCGAGGGCTGGAACGATGACATCCAGCCGCCAACGCCGGATGCTGATGATGACTCCGGGGGTAAAGAGCCCTCCGGCCAGCCGGCACCGGGCTGAGCGGCGGCAAACCGATGAAACTCTGTCAATTGATCGCGCCTTCGTGGCGCGATCTTTTTTTGTGAGTGCCGACAGCCTGGTGCGCCGCATCCAGGCGGCGCATCGCGAACGCCATCCGCTGGTGATGGGCATCATCAACGTCACGCCCGATTCGTTTTCCGACGGCGGCCGTTTCCAGGGAGCTGATCGGGCCATTGCCCATGGTCTGCGCCTGGTCGAGGAGGGTGCCGATATCCTCGATATCGGCGGCGAGTCCACCCGGCCCGGTGCAACGGCCGTTGGCATCCAGGAGGAGCTGGATCGCGTCTTGCCGGTGATCGAAGGGCTGGCAGCGCGCACCGACGTTCCTGTGTCCATCGATACCAGCAAACCTGCCGTGATGCGCTCGGCGGTTGATGCCGGCGCCCGAATGATCAATGACGTCAACGGCCTGCGCAACCCCGGTGCGCTGGCTGCGGGTAGTGAATTGAAGGTGCCGGTGTGCCTCATGCACATGCAGGGCGAGCCGCGCACCATGCAGCAAGGCGCCCGACTATGTCGACGTGGTGACCGATGTGCGCGATTTTCTGGCCGACCGCATCGCGGCCTGCATCGGCGCCGGGATCGACCATGACTGTATTTTGATTGATCCGGGTTTTGGTTTCGGCAAGACCCTCGACCACAATCTCGAGCTATTGCGACAGTTGCGCGAGATTTGCGCGCTGGGTGCACCTGTGCTGGTCGGCATCTCGCGTAAATCCATGCTCGGGACGATCACCGGCCGGGATCGGGCTGATCAGCGCGGAGCCGCTTCGGTGGCTGCAGCAGTGCTGGCTGCCGAGCGCGGCGCAGCGATATTCCGGGTACACGATGTGGCTGAGACAGTCGATGCGCTCAAGATCACGATGGCTGTACTCGGACGGTACAACGGACAGTACAACGGGCAGTACAATAAAAGGCTATGACAATGCGTTATTTTGGAACAGATGGTATTCGGGGCCGGGTGGGTGATCCGCCGATCACGGTTGATTTCATTCTCAAGCTGGGCTGGGCGGCCGGATCGGTGCTGGCCGAACGCAGTGCTGACCACCCATCGGTTGTCATCGGCAAGGACACCCGCATCTCCGGTTATCTTTTCGAGTCGGCGCTGGAGGCCGGTTTCTCGGCGGCCGGGGTCGATATCAAATTGCTGGGGCCGATGCCAACCCCGGCCGTGGCGCACTTGACCCGCAGCCTCGGCGCAGTCGCCGGCATTGTCATTTCAGCGTCGCATAACCCGTACGAGGACAATGGCATCAAGTTCTTCTCCGGCCAGGGCGAGAAAGTTGACGATGATCTCCAGTTGGCAATCGAAGCCCGCCTGGACCAACCGATCACCCAGGTCATGCCGCATTGCCTGGGCAAGGCAACCCGGGTTGATGATGCAGTTGGCCGCTACATCGAGTACTGCAAGGCAACCGTGCCCTACGGAACCCGGTTCGAAGGCCTGAAAATCGTCGTCGACTGCGCCAATGGCGCGACCTACAAGATTGCCCCTGAGGTTTTCCGCGAGCTCGGGGCCGATGTCATCACGATTCACGCCGTGCCGGACGGCCTGAATATCAATCACGACTGCGGTTCCACCAGTCCAGCCAGCCTGGCTGAAAAGGTTGTTGCCTCACACGCCGATCTTGGCATCGCTTTCGATGGTGATGGTGATCGCGTGGTGCTGGTTGACCACAATGGCCAGGTCATCGACGGCGATCAGATTCTGTTTGTCCTGGCCAATGCGCGCCGCGCAAACGGCGGCCTGATTGGTGGCGTGGTCGGCACGGTCATGAGCAATTTCGGTCTGGAGGAAGCGTTCCGCGAACGCGATATACCGTTCGAGCGTTCCAAGGTTGGTGATCGCCACGTCTATGACAAGCTCCGCCAGAACGGCTGGGTGCTGGGTGGTGAGGCGTCCGGTCATATCCTGTGCCTGGACCGCTCTACCACCGGCTGCGGAATCGTCAGCGCCCTGCAGGTGCTCGAAGTCGTGGCCAGAACCCGACAATCGCTGGCATCCCTGGTTGGCGGCATGTCCAGGTTTCCCCAGGTCATGATCAACGTGCCAATCAATGGCAAGGCTGGAGCCTCGGTAGACAGTGATCCAGAGGTCAGCAGCGCTGTCCACGAAGTTGAAACCGAGCTCAATGGCAACGGCCGGGTCATTCTGCGCCCGTCGGGTACGGAGCCCGTGGTGCGGGTTACTGTCGAGGGTCCAGAAGCCGCGCAAGTACAGCGCCTGGCTGAACAACTGGCTGGCGCCGTGAGCCGGGCCATGGGCTGATGAGTTCCGATGGCGCCGGCATTCCGGTACTGTCGATGTCGGCCTTCAGCGGTCGAAGCGATGATTTCTCCCGCAACCTGGGTCTGGCCTGGCGCGAATTCGGGTTTGTGGGGATCCGGGATCATGGTGTAGACGACGGGCTGATCGAGCGCGCGTACACAGTGTTCCGCGAGTTTTTCGCCCTGCCGGCTCCGACAAAGCAAGCCTTTCACCAGCCCGGACGGGGTGGCGCGCGTGGCTACACAGGCTTTGGGATCGAACAGGCGCGAGATCATTCAGTGCCTGATCTCAAGGAGTTCTGGCATGTCGGTCGTGAATTCACGACCGACAATCCGATGCCCGAAGTCC
>JBLRWT010000164.1:0-5377 GCA_047921095.1 Wenzhouxiangella sp.
GGATCGTTTCGGCATCGCCTTCGAGTTGAACCCTGACCAGGGCTGCCACGAGGCGGGGAAGATCTTTCTGCTCAACCAGTCTGGCAATGGCACGGGCATCATCTGGCAAGCCAAGCTGTTTCGCCCCCTGCATGGCCTTCTTGTCGACAAAGGGCGTGATCTCTGACCACACGCCTTGAACCTCGCGGTAGAAGATGTCAACGCCTACATCGCCAATCCCCTTGAACTCGGTCAGCAGACGACGTTCTGCCTCTGGCTCGAACTCCGCCTGTTCGCGCAGGCGGCGCAAGTCGCCGCGGTACTTGTCCAGCAAAAGTTGAGAGGCGTCCTCCAGCATGCTCGAGGTCCGCTCGTCATAGCGGGCATAACCACTCTTGTTGAGAACATCGACCCGCGCCCTCCAGCCAGCATCGACCATTTTCTTCGGCGTTGTCCAGCCGCTGCTGCGCAGGGCCTGCATGGCGGCCACTGCGATGTCCGCGCTGATACGGGCACTGAATAGAAGGGACAGGCACAGCAACTGGAACAGCGGCGCAGGCGTGTTGCGCGCAATCCGGATTCCCGCCTGGCTGGCGAAGGTCCGCCCGTGGCGTGCCATCAGCGCATCGACAATCGTGCGGTTTGAACGTGCCATCAGTCCTGGCCTGTGATCTCGAGTTCGTTGTTCACTTCCCGCACGCCCGGCAGGTACCAGCAATCGGCTTCCGCCCTGGCCTTCTGCTCTTCGCTGCCTACCGTACCCCCGAGAGTGACTTCACCATCACGGACCAGAACATTGATCTGATGCTTGCTCAGCGCTGGATCCTTGGCGAACACCAGGTCCAGTGCCTCCTGGATTTCACCGTCATTTTCCTCTTCCGGTGGCTCGACCCGAAGCCGGTTCGATACCGCGGTGACGCCGGGAATCCACCAGGTCATCACTTCGGCCAGGCGGCGATGACTGAGACTGGGCACCACGCCACTGAGACTGACTGCGCCGTCATTGGCCGACAGTGAAATCCGCCGTCCGTCCGGGTCCGGCTCCGGCTCTCGATCGATATCAATCGGGATGCCCTGGAACTCCGAGTCGCCGCGCAAGGCCTGATCCAGCCGGGTACACAGAAGATCATCGCCCTGCTGCTCGTCCGGGCGCAGACGAAGATGATCACTGACCCGCAGGGTTCCGGCCGACTGCCTGGCGACATGCAGGGCCCGCCGCTTGTTCGCGATGCTCGAAACCGCGCCTTCCAGGCGGATTTCATCACCATCGACGACACGGATGACGTCGTTGTGCAGGTTGATCGCGGGATTGCGCTCAAGGTCGGCCTGGATGCGGCTGGCGATATCGATCATCGAGTTTCTCCGTGACGGTCTTCAACAAAAAGGCTTCAGGCCCCGACCGTGGCCGGACAACTGCCGGAAGGCGAGGGGCAGTATCGGTCAGGTGATCCCGATTGTTCTGTTCGCTAAGTCACGTCGACCTGGGCTGGACTTTTTGATTCGATGCGTGCGCTGAATCTTCGTAACAGGCCCTTCGAACGATAGTCATCTGGCTCGATGTGGAAACCGGCGTCGCGCACTGCGGCCTCGGTATCCCGGTTGGGATGGCAGCCGCCTGCGATTCGGGTCCAGGCTGGCTGGAGTTTGTCGAGCAAAAAGGCGCCGAGTCTGTTCTGCGGCCGAACGTGTTCAAGCATCAGCAGGGTTCCATCCGGTTTCAATACGCGCTTGATCTCTGCCAGACCTTTCTGGACATCCGGCACAGAGCAAAAAACCAGGCTGGAAACAACGGTATCGAAACGATGATCGGCAAAGGGCAGGGATTCGGCCGAGGCCACGATCAACCCGGCATCGGGCCGTCGCCGCGCTGCGCGCTCAAGCAGCTCGCGCTCGGGTTCGATCGCAACCAGGCTGACATCAGGGGCGTAATCGGGCAGTCCCAGGCCGGTACCGCAACCGACTTCCAGAACGCGTCCGCGGGCTTTTCCGACCAGTTCACGCCGCCAGCGATTCAGCCCGGGGGCGAACTTCATCGTGCCATCGTAAAGCCAGGCGATCTGCTCAACACCACGCATGACTAAGGAGCCTCTGAACAACTCTGCACGAAGCGGTTCAAAGGAGACTATTCGCCCGTGCCGGCCGACCCAGTTGCATGTACGCCGCGAGTGGAGCGGCCTGATCGTGGCGCGCGATAACTGAACTGGCCCAGCACCGGGTCGACTTCAAATCGATCGCGAAACATCGGGTCTTCGCCCTGGATTTCGACCATGAGGGGGATTTCGACGACCGAAACATTATCGTCCTCAACCAGTTCGAACGTGAGCAGAAGCTCGTGTGTCGAACCGGGCGCCAGTTCCGGTGTGGATCGCAGGATGACCCGAACAGTGGCACCGGTCGCTGCCATCGCGAATCCGGTCTGAGGCTCCAAGGTCAACCAGTCCGCCAGCGAGTCCGAACTCACCCCGTCCGGCGCGATCACGGTCGCATTGAACCGAGCATCACCGGAAGCGTGCCTGGTCAAGACCAGTTCGATGACGGCCTCACGGCGCGGTGCCAGAAGGACTGAAATTGCCTCCACGGATTTCGCCGAGCAGGCCACCGTGACGACCGATTCAGCGTTGGTATCCGGATCAATCACGCGAACCGATAGCGAGCCACGTTCGGCTTGATGGCCTTCGCCGTGCTGACGCATCGAGGCTGATTCGATGCCATCTTCCAGCATGCACTCACGGCCACCATTGCTGTCCGCACCCCACACGGTCACAGGAACCGACGCGAGAACAAACGCAATCAACATGATCGGCAGGCGCGAAGCGTACATTAGGCTAAAAGGGCTCCCCGTAAAAGGCATGAAATCTCCCCTATTCTAGAACACATTGCCCCGCTGTGTGAAATCGCTGCCTGGTGTAACATCCTGTCCAGACGTCGAATACCTTTCCAGGCCAGTACCGGACAACTCGTGAACCCGCACTTGCAAGGCAGCCCAGCCCGATGAGCACCGATAAACGGAGCGACGTCGCGGAACTGATCAAACGCTATTCCGCTGGCGACGATGCCGAGCTGTACAAACTAT
Source organism: Wenzhouxiangella sp. (assembly GCA_047921095.1). Classification (GTDB taxonomy): domain Bacteria; phylum Pseudomonadota; class Gammaproteobacteria; order Xanthomonadales; family Wenzhouxiangellaceae; genus Wenzhouxiangella. The sequence continues at coordinate 3,053 of JBLRWT010000164.1, forward strand.
TACCCATGGTCTACGAGGAGTTGCGCGCGCTCGCCGGGCGTCAGCTGGCCGGACAGTACCGGGACCATACGCTCCAGGCCACAGCGCTGATCAACGAGGCTTACTTGCGTCTGGCCGATCAGGACTATCACAGCTGGGAAGACCGACGTCAGTTTCTGCTCGTGGCCTCGACCGTCATGCGGCGCGTGCTGGTCGACTACGCGAGACGTCGGTCGGCGGCAAAACGGCCCCAGGATCATGAGCGAATCGAAATCGACACCACCGAACTGGGCGAGGAGTTCGGACCGGACCTGGTCGCCCTCGATCAGGTTCTAGAGCAACTGGCGGAGGTCGACGAACGCCAAGCTCGAATCGTGGAACTGCGGTATTTTGCCGGACTGAGCATCGCTGAAACCGCCGAAACCCTGCAGATTTCGGATCGTACCGTTACCCGCGAATGGCGGATGGCCCTTGCCTGGCTGCGTCGTACGCTGGAATAGCCATCACCATTTATTCAGTCTCTGCCCGATTTCCGGCGCTGATCTCCCGTTCAACCTCGGCCAGCTTGGCCCTCAGCGCGGACTCCAGTGAGGGCCAGCTACCGGCGCCTTCGGATTCCAGCAACGACAACGCTTCGGTATAGATTCCGGCTGCCGCTGCAAGTCGTCCCTGAAGCGTGAGTGCGCTGCCCAGAATATCCAGGGCGGATGCCCGGTAAGCTGCCTCGACGCCGTCAAACGCATCAAGGCGCTGACTCTGGTCTGCCAGGATGTCGCGGATCAGTAGCTCAGCCTGGACCGGATCTGCCTGGCGCAGATGCAGGGCGGCCAGGTTGGAGATCGACAGGCGATAGAGGTAGTGATCACGACCGACCACATCCTCGATCATGCGGGCGGCCTGTTCAAAGGCTTCCATGCTCTCCCGGTTTCGTCCGACGCGCGACAGCGCGACCCCGTAGTTCCCGATGGTGTTGGCCAGGCGCTGGCTGGGGCCGATCAGGCGTTCGTGATCGCCAATCAGGGCCTCGTACATCGCAATCGCTTCTTCGGGATCGTTGAGCATCAATGCCGTGGCATAGGCAAAGCGCCCCCGGAGGCGGCGGGGATCACCCGGCTGGTAGAGCTCGTCGGCCAGGCTCCGGGCCGAAACCGCCGCCTGCAGCGCCTGCCCTGCTTCGCCCTGAAACACGTAGGCGCCCACCAGGGCCGATTGGGCCTCGAACATCAACTCGATTGGCTGATTGGGTCGGGTAGCGAGCTGATCGACAATACCATTGAGTTCATCGATGACCCGGGCCAACGGCACATCCAGTACATTGGCCTGATTGCGCAATTTCCTGATCCTCAGGCGCAGAATCTCGTCCGAGAAATCATCCGGAGCGGATGTCAGCATCTCGATCGCCTGTTGGTCAGCGTCGATGGCCTCCACCGCCCTGCCACCCGAGTCAAGCGCCGCACCGATCTCGGCCTGGATCCTGGCCTTCTCGGCCTGCCGGCTGGAAGGCGCCAGAGCCCATTGAGCTTCCTTCAACAGCGGTAAAGCCTGCTCGCCCAGGCCGAGGGCGTTATAAGCTCGGCCGATGGCCAGGTTGATCGATCCCAGCATCGCTGGATTCAGTTCCTCGGCACTGGTCAACTGGGCCGTGCCCAGGTCCAGGATTTCCCTGACGGTGACCTCGTTTCCGCGCGATGGCAATGAGTCCGCACCGGCAAAAAGCTCGTTCATGAATTCAGTCACTGCCTCGGCCCGATCACGCTCCCAGGCAATGCGCTGCAACTGGGCTTCGCGGTCGATGAAAAAAGTCACCATGAGCAAAACCAGGCCGGTCGCGACCGCCACGCCCCAGCGATGGCGCGAGGCAAATCGCCGGGCACGATAAATGGGCTGGTTACCACGGGCATGAACCGGCCGGCGCTCCAGAAAACGCTGCAGATCGTCGGCCAGGGCCTTGACCGAAACATACCGCTGCTCGGTCTCCCTGCTCAGGGCCTTGGTCACGATGGCTGTCAGGTCGGCAGGAATGCCGCGCGGCGGCGCGATTTCTCCGGCCAGAATGGCGGCCGGAAGCTGTTGTGCGCTGGACACGTGATCGAAGGGCAGACTGTCGGTCAACAGCTTGTACAGGAGTACGCCCAGTGAATACACGTCGGTGGCGGCACTGAGTCCATCGCCGTCGATCTGCTCCGGGCTGGCGTAGGCCAGGGTCAGCGCCTGGCTGGGCGCCTTGTCGGCCAGTTTCAGGCGATCCTGTTCATCGAGCAGATGAGCAATGCCGAAGTCCAGCAGCTTGGGCTCGCCCTCCGGCGTGACCAGGATATTGGATGGCTTGATATCGCGATGAATCAC
>JBLRWT010000165.1:0-5359 GCA_047921095.1 Wenzhouxiangella sp.
GATCTGGCCTCCCCTGCCCTGCAGACTTCAGCGGCGATTTTTCACCAGCGATTTTCGACCAACACCCTGCCGCGCTGGGAACTGGCCCAGCCGTTCCGCCTGCTGGCCCACAATGGGGAAATCAACACCATTCGCGGCAACCGCAACTGGGCGCGCGCCCGGCGGCGGTTGCTGGCCTCGCCGATACTGTCCGCACTGGGCGATATCGACCCGCCGGTGGCGATGCATGGATCGGATTCAAGCTCGCTCGACAACATGCTCGAACTGCTGGTCACCGGCGGCATGCCGCTGCCCCAGGCGGTACGAATCCTGATTCCGCCGGCCTGGCAGACGGCCGACAACCTCGATGGCGATCTGCGGGCTTTTTACGAGTACTTCAGCTTTCACCAGGAAGCCTGGGACGGACCGGCGGGGCTTGTCATGTGCGATGGCCGTTTTGCCGTCTGCGCGCTCGACCGCAACGGGCTGCGCCCGGCCCGCTGGACGCTGACTGACGAGCGCAAGCTGATCGTCGCATCCGAAACCGGCGTGGTCGATGTCGATCCCGTCCGCGTGGTCGCCCGCGGTCGCCTGGGGCCGGGCCAGTTGCTGGTGGCCGATCTCGAAGCCGGGGAACTGCTCCATACCGCGCAGATCGATCAGGTTTTGAAAACCCTGCACCCGTGGCAGGACTGGCTCAAGGACGGCGTCAAGTACCTCGATTCGGAACTGGTCGATGTCCACATGGCGGCCGAACCGTTCGACGCCGACACCCTGGCCAGCTACCAGAAAATGTTCAACCTCAGTCGCGAGGAGCGGCGCGAGGTCATCCAGGTACTGGCCGAAACCCAGACAGAAGCGATCGGCTCGATGGGCGATGACACGCCGATGCCGGTGCTCTCGACCCGGGTGCGCTCGCTCTACGACTGTTGCCGCCAGCAGTTCGCGCAGGTCACCAACCCGCCGATCGATTCTTTGCGCGAGCGCATCGTCATGTCGCTGGAAACCGGGATCGGCCGCAAGGGCAATATCTTCCGGCCCGGGCCCGACCTGGCCGAGCGCGTGGTCCTCAACTCACCGATCTTGAGCCAGCGCAAGCTGCGCCAGTTGATCAACACCCCGCAGTTGGGCGTGCCATCGGCCTTCATCGACCTGAATTATCCGGAAGACACGCCGCTGGTTGATGCAATTGCCGACCTGTGCGCTCAAGCCGAAGCGGCCGTGGCCGAGGAGCGACTGGTACTGCTGATTTCGGATCGCTACCTGAAAGAAGGTCACCTGCCGGTTCACGCGCTGCTGGCCACCAGCGCGATCCACCATCACCTGCTCGAAACCGGGCAGCGACCGCTGTGCAACCTGCTGATCGAAACCGGCACCGCCCGCGATGCCCATCATTTTGCCTGCCTGATCGGCTTCGGCGCCACGGCCGTCTATCCCTACCTGGTCTACCAGACCCTGCACGCCATGGTCGAGACCGGCGAGATCGACCCGGCCGATCGCGCGCTGCAACTGGGGCGCGCCTATCGCCGCGGCATCCGCAAGGGGCTGTTCAAGATCCTGTCGAAGATGGGCATTTCCACCATCAGCGCCTACCGCGGCGCGCAATTGTTCGAAATCGTCGGCCTGGCCGACGAAGTCGTTGACATCTGCTTCCCCGGCGCCATCAGCCGGATCCAGGGGGCCAATTTCGGCGACCTGCACAATGACCAGAAAGCCCTGGCGCGCTGGGCCTGGACCCGCCAGGTGCCGATCGAGCACGGCGGACTGTACCGCTACGTCCATGGCAGCGAATACCATGCCTACAACCCGGACGTGGTCACCACCCTTCAAAAAGCGGTCCAGAGCGGCAGCTACGAGACTTACCAGGCCTTTGCCCGGCTGGTCAACGAACGCGATCCGTCCACCCTGCGCGACCTGCTGGAACCCGTATCGACAAGGCCCGCGATTGATCTCGACCAGGTCGAGCCGGCCGAGACCATCATCAAGCGCTTCGATTCGGCCGGCATGTCGCTGGGCGCGCTGTCGCCGGAAGCGCACGAAGCGCTGGCGATCGCCATGAACCGGCTGGGCGGCCGCTCCAACTCCGGCGAAGGCGGCGAAGACCCGGCCCGCTTCGGCACCGAAAAGTCCTCGAAGATCAAGCAGGTCGCTTCCGGCCGCTTCGGCGTCACGCCGGAATACCTGGTCAGTGCCGAAGTCATCCAGATCAAGATCGCCCAGGGCGCCAAGCCCGGCGAAGGCGGCCAGTTGCCCGGCCACAAGGTCAACAAGCTGATCGCCCGCCTGCGCTACGCCAGTCCCGGGGTCGGGCTGATTTCACCGCCGCCGCATCACGACATCTATTCGATCGAAGACCTGGCTCAGTTGATCTATGACCTGAAGCAGATCAATCCGCAGGCCCTGGTCTCGGTCAAGCTGGTCGCCGAGCCTGGCATCGGTACGATTGCCGCCGGGGTGGTCAAGGCCTACGCCGATCTGATCACCGTCTCCGGTTACGACGGCGGCACCGGCGCCAGCCCGCTGACCTCGGTGAAGTACGCCGGCGCGCCGTGGGAGCTGGGCATCAGTGAAGTGCGCCAGGTGCTGATGGCCAATGACCTGCGCGGCCAGGTCCGCCTGCAGGCCGATGGCGGCCTGAAGACCGGCCTGGACGTGATCAAGGCGGCCATCCTCGGCGCTGAAAGCTTTGGGTTCGGTACCGCACCGATGATCGCACTGGGCTGCAAGTACCTGCGCATCTGTCACCTGAACAACTGCGCCACCGGGGTGGCGACCCAGAACGAGACCTTGCGCAGCCAGCATTTCATCGGCCTGCCGGAAATGGTCATGAACTATTTCGGCTTTGTCGCCCGCGAAACGCGCGAGATCCTCGCGCAATTGGGCGTCGAGCGACTGGAAGACCTGATCGGGCGCACCGAGTATCTGAAGCGCATCGACGGCCTGACCGAGCGCCAGAATCGCCTCGACCTGGCCCCGTTGCTGGCCAAGGAGGGCCTGAGCCCGGACGCCCACCGATTCTGCATGACCGAACGCAATCCACCGCATGATCGTGGCGAACTGGCCGGGCACATTCACGAGGTACTGGGCGAGGCAGTCGCCAGTGGCAGCGGCGGTCGTCTTGCCTGCCAGATTCGCAACCATGACCGCGCCATCGGCACCCGCTTGTCCGGCGAAATCGCCCGGCGCTGGGGCAATCAGGGCATGGCCGATACACCGATCGAAATCGAGCTGACCGGCACGGCCGGCCAAAGCCTGGGTGCGTTCAATGCCGGCGGCCTGCACATCAAGCTCATCGGCGAGGCCAATGATTACGTCGGCAAGGGCATGGCCGGCGGCAGCATCGTGCTGCGGCCACCGGCGGGTATCCAGTACCAGGCCGCCACGACACCGATCATGGGCAACACCTGTCTGTATGGCGCCACTGGCGGTGATCTGTTCGCCGCCGGCACCGCGGGTGAGCGCTTTGCCGTACGCAACTCCGGCGCCACGGCCGTCGTTGAAGGCACCGGCGACCATGCCTGCGAGTACATGACCGGTGGCGTAGTGGTCATTCTGGGTCGCACCGGTATCAACTTCGGCGCCGGCATGACCGGCGGTTTCGCCTACGTGCTCGACATCGACCGCGGCTTTGTCGACCGTTACAACCACGAACTGATCGACATCCACCACATCGAGCCGGACAACATGGAAAACCACGTCCATCATCTGCGTGGCCTGATCGAGCGACACCAACAGATGACCGGCAGCGAGCACGCCGCAGAAATCCTCGACGACTTCCGACGCGTCCTGCCCAAGTTCTGGCTGGTCAAGCCGAAGGCCGCCGATCTGGAAGGGCTGATCAACGCGTTGCGCGAAGCGGCATGAGCCCACTATCCATCACCGATCATTCTTTAATATCTTGTTTTTATGGATATCGTTTTATGGATATAATGGCCATAATATCCACCAGAGGAGCACCATTCAGCATGCCCCGTATCGAAAAGATGCAGACTGATTCCCCGAAAACGGACTCCCGGACAATGGAACGTTACTCGGCCAGCGATATCAAGAAGCTGGGCTGGAAGGCAGTTTCGACCCGGGTTCATGAGTACGGTCCGGTGTTGATCACCAACCACAACCGGCCCGACGCGGTCGTGATGGATAGTGACCACTACCAGGCCCTGGTGGCCAGCGCCGAACGCAACGACCCGCTGCAGAAACTTCGGGCGCAATTCGCCCGCCGCCTCGAGCAACTGGAGTCGACCCGGGCCGCCAACGATTTTCGCCGCGCAATCTCGGCTTCGCCCGAAGAACTGGCCCATGCCGCCAACCGGGCGAAAGAGGATTGACGTCTGCTTCCGGCGATGAGAATCCCGTGCTTTATGTACTGGCGGGCGTCAACGGTGCGGGCAAGAGTTCCATCGGCGGCGCCTTGTTGCGCCAACGCGGGCTCGATTACTTCAATCCCGATGAATTTGCTGCCCGTGCGGCAAAGGCCGGATCGGAGGACGCCAACAGTCAGGCCTGGCACTTTGGCAAGTCGCGCCTGGAGCGCGCCATCTCCCTGCGCGCCAGCTACGCTTTCGAAACCACCCTGGGCGGCCGCACCATGCCAGGGCTGATTCATCAGGCCGCCCAGCGTGGATTTGACATCATCATGTGGTACTGCGGGCTGGTCAGCGTCGATCTGCATCAACAGCGGGTGCAAGAACGTGTCAGCCGCGGCGGGCACGACATACCCGAATCACTGATTGATGCGCGGTGGACCACATCACGCCAGAACCTGATTGCGTTGCTCCCTGACATTACGGAGTTGAAAGTCTTCGACAACAGCCAGAGCGCCGATGGCAATGGCATTCCGCCGCCGCGTCTGGTGCTTCATCTCAGGGATCAGCAGGTAATGGCTCCCGAGCCGTCTCGCTTGCACCAGACACCGGACTGGGCTGCGCCCATCGTCGAAGCTGCCCTGCTGGACAAGGAACCCGATGTCTAAACCCAACCCCCTGCATTTTCTTGAAACGCCGCGCAAGGACCCGGAAGTCGTGCCGGTCCGGATTCGCGTTCGCGAGTGGAAGGAGATTTACGACGACTACGGCCAGGCGGCCGCGGCCGACCAGTCCGAGCGCTGCATCAACTGCGGCAATCCGTATTGCGAATGGGAATGCCCGGTCCACAATTTCATCCCCGACTGGTTGCGCCTGATTCGCCAGGGCCGCCTGTTCGAGGCCGCCGAACTGTCACATCAGACCAATTCATTGCCCGAGATCTGTGGCCGCATCTGCCCGCAGGATCGTCTGTGCGAAGGTGCCTGCACCCTCAATGATGGCCTCGGTGCGGTCACCATCGGCTCGATCGAAAAGTATATTACCGACGAGGCGGTCAAACAGGGCTGGCGACCTGA
>JBLRWT010000166.1:0-5355 GCA_047921095.1 Wenzhouxiangella sp.
CTCTATGCCCAGGCTTTTCCCGCACGCTGCCTGGCGCTGATCCTGCGTGGCATATTTCTCAATCGCCAGCAGGATCATGACTGGCTATACCGTCATGGTACCCGGCGCATTTTCCCCGACTATTGGGACGATTTGCTCGAAATGATCCCCGAGGATGAACGCGACGACCTGCCACTGGCCTATTTTCGCCGGATCAACGGAGAGGACATCGACCTGGCCCGAAAAGCGGCCACCGAATGGTCACGCTTTGAAGCCCGTTGCGCCACGTTGAGGCCGAACCCGGAATTGGTGGACTCGTTCCTGGAGCCGGATTCGGCCTGGTACTTCGCCCGAATCTGCACTCATTTTTTCGTCAACCGACTCTTCATGGCCGAAAACCAGATCCTTGATCGGGCCGATCGGCTGGCCGGTATTCGCGGCATCATCGTCCATGGCCGCTACGACGCCATCTGCGCTCCCGACCAGGCCTGGGCCCTGCACCGGGCCTGGCCGGATTCCGAATTGCACTGGGTCGACGATGCCGGCCACTCTGCCGGCGAGCCTGGCACATCGAGCGCACTGGTCGACGCCTGCGACCAGATCGCCCAATGGCTTGGTCGATAACGACCAACCCGACTCCCTCACATTGAAGGCCACCCGCCGATGATTCTGACTGTGCCCGTTGAGCGCAGCGACACCCTTGATCCGGCGCTGTTCATGGCCCGGTACAAGGCGACGTCGACACCGGTCGTGCTGGAGGGTCTGACCCGAGACTGGAAGGCACGTGCGCTCTGGTCGGTCGACTATTTCAAGGAGGTGGCAGGTGATGTGATCGTGCCCCTTTACGACAGCAAGCCATCGCGCGACCACAAGGGCCAGCATGACCCCGCAACTCACATGCCGCTGGGTGAATACATCGACCTGCTGGCTGCAGGCGAGAATGACCTGCGGCTGTTTTTCTTCAACCTGTTTTCCCTGGTGCCGAATCTGACACAGGATTTTGCGTATCCCGAGATCGGCCTGAAGCTGTTTCGCAAGCTGCCGGTCCTGTTCATGGGCGGAAAGGATGCCCGCGTGCAAATGCATTTCGATATCGACCGGCCGGATATCCTGCTTTGCCATTTCGGCGGCCCAAAGCGCGTTTTGCTGGTGGCGCCGGAGATGACGTCGCACATGTACCGGGTGCCGTTCTCGTTCAGCAGCCTGGCCGAGGTGAACTTCGAGCAGCCCGACTTTGACCGGCACCCCGCGCTCAGGCACGTACGCGGCCACCTGGTGGAACTCAAGCATGGCGACGTCCTCTACATCCCGCCCGGCTTCTGGCATTACGTCATGTACGACGAAATCAGCTTTTCGATGGCGTTGCGCGCCTTCCCGCGAGACCTGAAGAACCTGGCCCTGTTGCTGCATAACCTGATCGTGCTGCGCACGGTCGAGGTTGCCATGCGCCGCATCGTCGGACAGCCATGGAACGATCGAAACGAGCGTCTGGCGCTCAAGCGCACCCGCGCCTGAAGAATCGGCTACGTCTGACGTCGGCAGACCAAAAGAATCTCGTCGACGCCATCGGTGACGGGAAGTCCGGGAACCAGGTCAAGCGGCTTTTGCAGGCGCAACCCCAGTGGCATCAGGATGTGGTTGTAAACCTTGAGTGCCACCGCCCGGTCCCGTTTCAGAAACCACAAGCCCAGCGAGGACAGGCGGGTGGATTTCGGCTTCATCCCGAAAATCGCGCTTTGTTCGATTTCCAGCCCGTTTCGATCAAGCAGATCAATCAGCTCTGAGGGCACGTAGCGGCGATAGTGGCCGACGATTTCATCGAATGTCGACCAGTAGGCCGGGTGCAGGGGGGTGGAAATCAGCACGCAAGCGCCGGGTGCGGCGACCCGGGCAAGCTCTGACATGGCGCTCTCGTCGTCCTCGACATGCTCGATGATGTCCAATGCGCAAACAAGATCGAAATTCTGGTCGGCGTAAGGCAGGCTGGTGATGGAGGCCGACTGTGCATGACCGCCGTGCGCGGCCAGCGCCTGCAAGGCTGGTTCACTGATATCGGCAAAATGGGTATTTTCCAAAGGCAGTCGCGGACGCATGCCCGGCCCGATCTCGAGTCGCCGTGGACAGGCAGCGGCCAATTCGGAAACCAATGGCCAGGTATTGAAGCGCTGGGGCTGGACCAATCGGGTACCGGACCACAAGCCATCGTAGAAACGGCGATTGACTTCCCGAATATCGGTCTTTTCGGCTATTGATGTCGTTCGGTGGGAATCTGTCAAGGCGGACCCGGCTTGTTCATGGTGGGAGTGCGAGTATACCCACCCGGATGACCAAGCGCCGACCTGCGGGACTTTACGCCTCCCGCATCATGGGAAAAAGTGCGGCCGGATAGGATCATTACGACTTTCATGCACATTGTTTGCATCAAATATCCCGATTATTGACCCAAATCAACCTCCATAATTTGGACGCTGTTAAGTTGGCTTCATGAACCAGCAACCCCGAAAGATGGATCAGTCAGTTGCCACCCGCGCCAGGCCGGGCCGCCTTGGCCGTGCATCAATTGTGCTGTTGGCCCTGGCGTGGCTGGTAACAGGTGCAGCAGCTGAGGGGTCCGACAGCACTGCGCCCGATACGCGCTTTGAAGCTGTCAATGGCTCGATGGCCAGTCTGAACGAGCATCATGGCACCGTCGTCGTACTCAATTTCTGGGCCACCTGGTGCTCACCCTGCCTGATCGAAATCCCTCACCTGGTTGATCTGCAGCAGCGGCTTGAGCCGCTTGGCGCCACAGTCATCGGTCTGACTCTGGATTCGGGCGATGCCAGGATCATCAAGCAGTTCTGGCGCAACCGGTTGGAGATCGAGCCCAACTATCCACTGTGGCTGGCCTCAGTCGACCAGGCGGCTGAATTATTCGACGTCCGCACCTTCCCGCAGACCCTGTTGATTGATCGCGACGGCAAGGTCCGCAAGCGGTTGTTGGGTCTTCAGACCGAGGATGATTTGTGGATCGCCCTGCAAGCCTATTTATAGCAACATCATCTCAAAGTAACGAGGAGTAGATCATGAAACGATATCGCCCCCATACATCACAAGCCCTGCCGTTGCTCTTCGGGCTGGCTTCGGTGTTTGCCTTTGGCACTGTCGTGGCCGAAGACACGGATTTCGAACTGAAGGGCGACCCGGAACAGGGCCGATCGACCTACCAGCTTCAGTGCGTGACCTGTCACGGCCAGTCCGGCATCGGTGATGGCCCGGCTGCTGCCGCCTTCGATCCATCACCTTCCGATCTGACCCGCGAGGATCTGTCGGCAGAAGAAATCTATCTGGCAACCCGGGACGGTGGCCAGGCCGTGGGCCTGACCCCCTTGATGCCGGCTTTCCGTCATTCGCTCGATGAGCAGACCATTCATGATGTGGTCGCCTACACGCTCACCCTGCGCGAAGAATGAGCACTTTCAACAGCAACCTATCATTAGCAACTTAACGGAGATACCGAACATGTTGGCCTATTCAACAATAGCCAAAACCGCGGCAATCGTCGCCCTTGGCGTCACGACAGTGGTTTTCTCAGTCCCGGCCTGGGCCTGTGATCCCTGCAATGACGCCTTCCTCGAGGAAGTCCTGACTGACCGCAGAGACACGGTGGCCGGTCGCGACATCCTGTCGGCAATCGATAACCAGAAAGGCCTTCCTTTGGGCCAGCTCGAAGCCCGTGCCACGACACAGGCGGGACGCACACCGGCTCGCGATGAGGTGGATGCGATCTTCGAGGGTGCAGAGTTCATCGAGATCATCCGTCGCGATGAAGGTCTGAGCATCCCTGCCACCAGCTTCGTGCCCCAGGGTACTGAGCCGGATCACCACTTCACCATCGAACTGGGCGAGGGCAAAACCTACATCGGCCAAGGGGTCATGTACGACGGCTTCACGACCAACGGCGGACTACCGGGCCCCACCCTGCGTGTCACCGAGGGCGATATCGTGACGATGACCATCGTCAATCGGGGCACCGTCCCACACGGCGCATCGATCCATGCCGCCTATACCCAGACCTCGAAGTACGTCGGCCAGATCGCGCCTGGCGACAGCAAGTCCGTCACCTTCCGCGCCAACATGCCGGGGGTCTACATGTACCACTGCGCTCCCGGCGGACACGCCATACCGATGCATGTCCTTTTCGGACAGTACGGCATGATCGTGGTCGAACCGAAAGACAAGAAGTACAAGCTTGAAGAAGAACTGGGTCACGGCCCCGATTTGACGATCCACATCCTTCAGAATGAGGTTTATGCCAGCGGTCGGGATGCAGTCGAAAGCAACCCAGCCTACACCGCCTTCAATGGCAAGGTCTTCCGCTACGTCGAAGAGCCGATCATTGCTCATCCCGGCGACTATGTCCGGATTTACTACCTCAACGTAGGCCCGAACCTGGTCTCGACCTTTCACTTTGTGGGCATCATCTGGGATTACGTCTACTGGCAGGGCCACCCCGACGCGTGGATGGCCGGTGGGCAGACCGTCACATCCGGCCCGTCGGATTCCTGGGTGATCGAGTTCCGGGTGCCGCCTGACGAGGGCGCCTACACCATGCTTGACCACTCAGTGGGAAGCACCAGCCGCGGCGCCATTGGACTGCTGGTTGCCGACGCCTCGGCAGAACGCTCCGAAACGATCATGGCCGAGGGCGTTTCCTACACCGAAGAGGAAATCGACGGCATGACCGAAACATCAGTTCGGACCATCTCCCCATTCCGGCCGGGCGATGCTGGCACCGGTGTGGCAGCCCGTCCGGACAGGCCGGTCATCTACGGCCCGGAAGTCGAAGAGGTTTTTGTCGAGATCATCGGCAACTCCTACTATCCCAAGGTGATCGAGATTGCGCCGGGCACACGTGTAACCTGGGTCAACGAGGACGTCTTCACCTACATGGCCGGAGAATTCTCCGGAATACACAACGCGATCGCCACCAGCGGCCCGGAGCGCTTTGCCACCGGGATGCTTGGACACGGCGAAAGCGACAGCTTCACCTTCACCCAGGCCGGTGAGTACAACTACCTGTGCACTCCTCACCCCTACATGAGAGGCCGCGTCATCGTCCGGGAAAGCGCTGCGCGCTAGGTGAAAAGGTATAAAGGTGAAAGGTGAAAGGTGAAAGGAAAAAGCTGATCCGGCAACCTTGAACCTTGGAACGCATGCCGGCCCTGAACAGGGCCGGCTTTTTTTTACCCTCTCCCGTCTCCCCTCTCCCCCTCTCCCCGGCTTTTCGCCTCAATCCACTGGCTCATGTACTGGGTGCTTCGGTGTTGGTGGTGGTTGAGCATGGCGCCGATGAAATTGGCCCGCCTGTGCTCGTCGAGCTGGCTGATCGCTTGC
>JBLRWT010000167.1:0-5315 GCA_047921095.1 Wenzhouxiangella sp.
GACGCCCTTGGCGGCCAGGCGCTCGAGCAGCGGGGCGTCGAAATGCAGCCCCGCCGTGGGCGCGGCCACGGCGCCGTCGCGGCGCGCGTAGACGGTCTGGTAGCGCTCGCGGTCGGCCAGTTCGTCCTCGCGGGTGATGTAGGGCGGCAGCGGCATGTGGCCGGCCCGGTGCATCAGCGCGCTCCAGTCCGCTTCGGCATCCTCCAGCGCCAGCCGCCAGAATTCCTGCTCGCGCTCGACAACGATGATGCCCGCGCCGGTTTCGCGCTCGATCAGACGCATGCCCGGGCGCGGCTTGCGATTGGCGCCCAACTGGGCCAGCGCATGGCGCGCATCCAGCACCCGCTCGATCAGAATCTCGACCCGCCCGCCGCTTTCCTTTTCGGCAAACAGCCGCGCCGGAACCACACGCGTATTGTTGAACACCAGCAGATCGCCCGGGTTCAGCAACTGGTCCAGCTCGGCAAACCGCCGATCGGCCAGCGCCCCGGTCTCCCGGCCCATCACCAGCAACCGGCTGGCGCTGCGCTCGGGCAGCGGCGCCTGCGCGATCAGTTCTTCGGGCAGGTCGAAATCGAAGTCGGAAACTTTCATTCTGATGGTTAGATGGCCTATACATCCCCAAGGATGCTTCGTATGTTCGCCGGAGAAAAGGCTGATATGCGTCACGTCAGGCGCAAAAGCTGCCAGATCGAAAAACAGCCCACACCATTTCTGATCCGACGACCGCTCCCAAGGAAAAAGCCACAAGGGCTGCTGATCATTGCCCCACGTATCAGGCAAAAAGGGCGATTTTTTCCTCTTCTTCTGTTATCGCTGCATCAGCATTATGAAGAAAAATACCATCACAATGACAAAAGTGAGCACTTGCCACAACCCACTGGGATCTTCAAACCTATCATCGGTTATGGTTTGTCTCGAAAGATGCTCGATTTCCTCTTCGAGTTTGCGCTTGCTTTCAGCCGCCTTGCTCATATCCAGGGTACGTTCCACTTTTTTGAGCAAGGCTGGCTCTGCGCTTATTTGGTGGATTGTGTACTTGTAGTTCGAAGTCCAGTCTCCGCCGGTTCGCCTTCCCCTCCTGTAATTCACAAGAGCATTACACCCAGCCAAGCGAGCTTTCCTCTTCAAAATCTCTATGGCCTGCTCTGGATCACGACTTTCTACCGTCACACGATCCAATTTATGTACAACTCTATTCTTGTCACCGCATGCTTCTGTCTTGCTGACGGTCATGTCGCGGAGTCCGGTATCCGTAAAAATTTCAGCCGCTGAAGAAATCGGCGTAACATTCTCGGCCGCCATACCTTTTGGCTTGGGAACATCAACAAATGACACAATTCCCCCGATCCTGATCGCTTCCCTGGATTGCGCTTTTACGCTGGACACATGGAAGAAATAAGACTGCCCACCATCATCTTTGATAAACCCATACGCCTTTTCTGATGAATACGAAACAATTTCACCGGTTTTCATAAGCAGTCTCCCTGGCACCACCTTGCTCTTTCCATTCCATTCCATTCCACCGCGACGAGACACAATCGGCTGACCACCCAGCTCCGCAGGGCATGTCCGTGCAATCACTACTGAAACATCTCCGGATGCGGACTCGACAACAGTCGGATCTCGATGTTTTCGCGCGCCCACCGGCCGCCAAAGGGTCCGAGGTCCTCCACTTCCATTGACTCAATCCAGTTGCGGCCGGTGAGATCCATCGATGGTTCTTCGAGGCGCAGCCGCAGATGCCCGTTGGTCTCGGGCACGACCGGCCGCGGCGCGCAGGTGCGGCAGAATCCACGCAGGTGCAGCATTTCCAGCTCCACGCCCGTGGCCACCACCCCGTAAGGGTCTTCGCCGGCGGAGCCGGTCACACCCCACGACCAGGTCGGATCGCCGACCGCGTCGTAGTAGTAGACGATCGCGTTGGTGATCGGCCGAGGGCCGCGATTGCGGGTCAGCAGACTGAATCCCCAGCCGGTATCGTCGTCACCGGCGAACCACGAGCCGGAGGCCTCGACCGGAAATGCCGGCAGGTCGCCAAACTCGATCGGCTCCACACACCAGGCATCGGACTCGCCGGGCAGTTCCCACTCGACCAACGCGGCCAGCCAGACAGAATCGTCGGCCTGGAATACCGATTCGCAGACCGGGTGATCCACGGGCGGGTCCAGATTGATCCGGATCCGGCCACTGCGACTCTCGTCGACCTGCTGCCGGGGCTCCCGGCCATCGGCGTAGGTGACGTAATGCAGCGGGGCGTCGAACACCACCCCTTGCAGGTCACCGGCGGCCAGGTACCATTCCGGCTCGCCATTGGCATCATAGGTGTAGAAATGCAGAAAATGCACCATGGAGCCGTCTGCCCGCTCGATTCGGCGCATGTCGATGCCGTGACCCGACCGGCTCCGGTCAAACCACTGCCGCGGCAGGCGCCGGTCCTGAATGCTCCAGGTCCCGCGCGCATAGCCCACATCGGCCAGAATGTCGGCCGCCACGCCCGGGCCCTTGGCATCGCGGAATCCGCTGCCGCCCGGCCGCATGTAGTCGGCCTGCGGCGCCCAGGACGCCAATTCATCGCCGCCTTCAGGCATCAGGTGCGATGGGTCTTGCCGGTTGTCATCCTGCAATCGCGGGCCGGGCTCGACCGTATCGCGCCATGGGTTGTGCGGGCTGGGGCTGGCGATCGGGCCGTAGTGATGCTGGCGCGTACCGGTCAGGATCCAGACGCCGTGGTTCTCCGGCCGGTCGAAATCCTCCGGGGCATCGCGCAGCAGTCGCGGCGGATCGAACGTGGCCACGTAGGCCTGGCTTTTCTCCGGGCCCGTGAATCCGATTACGTGCATCAACTCATGCTTGATCAGGTTGACGATGTTCGCGCCGCCGGCACGATCATTCAGATTCTTGTCCCAGCGCCAGAAGCTGCCGTCTTCGCCTTCGAAATCGCGCAGCAGGCGGATCCAGCCATTCGTGGTACCAGCCATGCCGGCATTTTCAACGATCTCGCTCTCAGAACACCGGGGCTGCAGTCGATCGAGTTCACCCGGCGCTGCCCGGCAGGCGTCCGTCCCGGCTTCGCGCTCGAACACCGGCAACGGTGCGATGTAGGCGAGGCGTGCCCGGTCCGCGCGCGCCCGAAGCCGGCCCGGTGCCAGGGTCTTCGGCGCGATCCAGCCCACGCCGGTATTCGACGACGCCACGCCGGTTGGTCCGTTCGCATTGTCCGTGGTCCGCACCGTCACCCGGATCGGGAACATGCCGTCAAACGCCAGCTCGCGCAGCAGCTCGTCGGCGGCCTGAAACAGGATCCAGCGCATCGCCTCGCCTTGGGTGGTGCCGGGGTTGTCCCCGTCCGGGACGCGCGGGGTCGGGTCGAAAAACCCAACCTCGTCGATTCGCTCCTGTTCGTCGTAGAAAAACTGGATGGCCAGCGGGGCGCGATAATCCGACCCGCTGAACCAGACCCGCAGCGTTCCGCTTACCGGGCGATCGTCCCGGACCTGTCCGAGCGCGATGTGCCAGGGCGTGCCGGCCGGTGCCGGATCCATATCGCGCGTGACCAGCACGTACTGGGTCATGCCGTCGAAGCGGCTGTTCTCACTGCGATAGGCCGCCTGGCGGAAGGCGTGTTCCTGCAGCGCGTTCTTGAAGATCGTCGGTTGCCCAGGCGTCTGGAACACCCCCTCGACGAACGGATTGTGCGGGCGAAGAAACAAACCGGCGCGCTGATTGGCCCGATCCGGCGTGAACTCCACCAGCATGTAACGCGCCCAGTCAGGGGCGTCAAACGACAGCACCTGAGCCAGGCGCAGATGATCGGCCGGGCTGGTGACCTCGATCTCGATTTCGTGGAACAGGTGGCCGACGTCCTTGACATGTGTCACTGGATTGATGTAATCAGCCGGGACGACGCCGGCGGCCGCATCCTCGAACGTTCCTGTGGCCACCGCATCCGCCAGCGGGCTTTCCCGTCGTGCTACCTGGTCCGGCCGACGCAGCGGTCGGGTCTTCGCCAGGCGCATCTCCGCCTCGATGGCGTGCGCGTGCTCCGCCGGCAGGGCGGTGCACTGTGCCGAATGCTCGTGTCCGTCCAACAACGGCAGATAGGTTCCCATCACCGGCGCGGGGCCGTTTTCGGACGCCATCCCTGGCGCGGATGCGGCCAGCAGGGCCGCCATAATCGTCACGGTCGCAATGCTTCTGCATCTGAACATCAAATCCTCCCTTATTCCAGCGCCCAAATTTCTCGAACACCCCTTGCACTGGTAACAGATCGCCAGTTTTCTGCTATTTACCGGAACCGGCCAAGCCAAACGTCGACGGAGATCAAGTTACCTGCAGCAAACCCATTTCCAACCTTTCAGTCCGAATAATGCCAAATTGATGCCGCGGGGGCAAGCCGTCGGATCTCCCGACTCCTGTCACCCCGCCTCGAGACCGGGTCGGACCCCAAAATCAATGATCCAACGGACCGGGAATTCCCAATGGATGGGGTGCCGCAACCCGGCGATGGCCAGAGCGATCCCGTGGAATGCGGCCACGACAAGCGAGTCGCTGCCGGAAGCCGCGGCGACCAAATGATAAGCTGCTGGCATCGTGAGATTGCCCTGGCCTGGACGCAAACATGGAACACCTGATCAAGCTGCACATTGAAAAGTTACCCGAAGGCGTATATCTGGCGACCAGCGAGGAGATGCCGGGATTGGTTGCCCAGGGACGCACCATTCAGGAAACGCTGGAGATTGCACGTGATGTCAGCAAGAAGCTGATCGAGGCAAGAATGGAGAGGTCAGAAGTCACTTTCTGAACAACCGATTGCGATTCGAAATGAACTGCCACCGGTGCAGAAAAATCACCCCTCCCACCAGTTTCTGGCCCCGTGCCAGACATGAACGATCTCGATTGCCTCCGGGCCGACTCTGTAGACCAGAACATAAGGCGTGTGACGCACAACCCATTCGCGTGTTTCACCTTGCAACCCGGGGCGGCCGAGTAGAGGCTGCTCTTTCAACATCTCGATTGCTTCAAATACCCGATCCGCCATGGCCCGGGCGGCTTCCGGATTTTGCTCAAGGTAATGACTTTGGGTTACTTCAAGATCATCCGCAGCCGGGGTTGTCCACCTAACCCTCAATGTCCACGCCCCATTTGGCGAACATCTTGCGGACCCGCTCGGGGTCCGCGAAATCCCCACAATCCGCTGCATCAAGTCCGCGCTGAACGGCCGCCAGGTAACGCGCCTTTTCGATCAACTCGTCCCAGTCGGCCGATTCCGGCAGGCTGTCGATCAACTGATGAGCCCTTTCCTTGAAAGCTGT
>JBLRWT010000168.1:0-5308 GCA_047921095.1 Wenzhouxiangella sp.
GATCTCGTGGTGATCGACCTCGGAGACAACATCAAAACTGGGCATGGCAGCCACTCATTAAGGAAATGGACATCATCTTGCTAGCACAACCGCAAGTACTGCCACATTCAGGGCTCCGGGCGGATTCGCCTGGAAGGCAAAGTGGCTAAGGCATAGCCGGCCTGCGTTGCATATTTTCTGACACCCAAGGCTCGGTTCTCATGTCGATCGCTCCGGCATCCGCAGTGTGTTCTTGGGCTAAAATCTGGGGCCACCCTCCCGGTTGGCCGGTGCCATGCGAATGATCTCCTCCTGCATTGCGGCCTTGCTGCTCGCACTCCTCTGTTCACCAAGCCCGGCGCAGCTCGGAAAGATGAACTTCCTGACGGATCTGGGGACCCCGTTTCCATCAGGCTGCCTGTCGATCGAAATTCCCGATCAGCCGCGCACGAGGGACAGCGTGCTGATCGATCAGACGATCGCGGTTCCATCGCTGAACAGTGCGGTACTCGATGCCAGCGTTCGGCTGACCATCTGGCGTGCCGCCTGCGCCGACGAGGAGTTCTCGGTCGTGCTGGTCCGAATGCGACAGCTCGGAAACCCCGCCGACCCGGCGCTGCCATTCGTGCTGGTGCCGCAGGTCTTCGCGGAGGCCGGAAACCAGACCGATTTTCCGATGCACGAGGCTCAACTGGTGGAAATTCCCGGAAGCGGCAATGCCGGTGCCTCCGGAAGATTGCTTTCCACGGAGAACACCACCTGGATGCTGGCGGTCAATCCGATTCGCCTGACCGGCAACCAGCTCTTTCTCCCCGCCGATTACAACGACGCCTTCACGGTGGAATTCGACTGGTCCAGCTTTTCGCCGAGCGCGCAGGCCAGCTACCCGTTCGTGCTGGATCGTTTCGATCCGCAGCTGGATCCTCCACAGTTCGAACAGAAGGTCCTCAACGGACGCTATTCCGGCCAATGGATCAAGAGAGATCTCGAGCGCCAGGGGCTGGTGCTGCAGATCGGCGAGCAAATCGACCAGAACTTCGTGTTCGCGATCTTTTTTACCTATCTGAACGGCCAGCCGGTCTGGGTCACGGGCAACAGCACACCGGCGGCGGCCCAGCCCGGCCCGATCACGATCAACCCGATGATCATGCTGGAAGATGGGCTGTTCATCACCGCCGACCAGCACCAGCCAGCCGAGGACATTTCGACCACGGTGGCCGGGTCCATCACCATCACGCCAATCGACTGCAACAATATCCAGGTGGATTTCGACTTCCGCCCGATCGGTCAGGGAGTCGGCAGCATGCAGCTGGAGCGTATCATCCGGATTGCCGGCTACGACTGCAATCCTTGGTCGGAATGAAAATCTCCGTGGCCTGATCAATCCTGTTGCAGTGCACGAAGCCGCCGGCACAATCGCTCCTCGAAGCGATTCGGCGAACAGGGCTGACCATCATCGGGTAAGTCGATTCGAGGCCGGGTGAAAGGTCGCGTTCGTGCCCGCGGCCCGGCAGCCGCCCGTGGCGGAAGCTGCCGGGTGAACTGATTGCGGAGCCCGTTCGAAGAATGCCCGCTGGCCCTGATCCATCCCATCCCGTTCATTGCAGGCGCGACATTCAGAATCCAGGCCTCGCCATCCCAGACCCCCTCGCCCAGCGACTGGAAATCGATGCCGTCTGGCGAACCTTCGAATCGGACCCGCACCGCCATCGGCAAGCTGCCCGAAGGACGGTACTGCAACATCTGATCAATGACCTCCAGCTTCTGCAAGGCGGGCTCCGGGTTGGTCACGCGTGCAAGGCGCACACGCATGACACCATCGACGGCGGTGAAATCTCCGCCTAGCAACAACCGGCCATCGAACTGCAATTCCATCGCCTCGATCGGCCCATCGGTGCCGGCGCCGGGATCGAAGCCGAGATCGACCCGGCCATCGGGTTCGAGACGGGCGAAGCCGCGACGCGACAATCCGTCGACGGTCGTGAATCGGCCACTCACGAGGATCCGGCCGTCGGCTTGTACGCTCACGCTCGAGACCGGAAAATCGGCACCACTTCCGGGATTGAAGCCGGCATCGACGCTGCCATCACGATTCAGGCGCGCAATGCCGCGGCGCGCCACGCCACTCACGCCGGCAAACTCGCCGACGGCCAGAATTTTTCCATCCGCCTGTATGGCGAGGCCTTCTACACGGCCGTCGAAACCGGGGCCGGGTTGGAATCCCGGATCCTGGCGACCGTCGGGGCGTAGCATCGCAATGCGACCTGCCGGCCGGTCATCGAACCAGTTGAAGTCGCCCGCAACCACGATTCCGCCGTCGCCGGAGAGCGCCAAGGCAAGAACGCGGCCATTGGCGCCGCCGCCGGGATCGAATGACCGATCGAGTCGGCCGTCCGGGGCCAGTCGCGCCACCCGCGATCGACTCGCCCCATCGATGGAATCGAAATCGCCTGCGACCAGAATCTGCCCGTCCCGGGGCTGAACCAGCAGCGCATGGACGCCGCCATCCAGCACCGGTTCGAAGCCCGAATCGACCGAGCCATCCACCGAGAGCCGCGCGATGTGATCCCGAATCTCCCCTCCCACCCGGGTGAAGTCGCCGCCCAGAATCACGCCACCATCGGGCAAGACGGCCAACGCACGTACTGTGTCATTGGCGCCGCCCCCCGAACCGAAATCCGGATCCGGCAACCCATCTCCCGAAAGCCGCGCGAACCGGCTCTGCTCGAATTGATCGATCTGCGTGAAATCGCCTGCCACGAAGGCCCCGCCAGCGGACGACGAAGCAATGGCATGCACCGTCGAATTCGCTCCTTCACCACCGACAAAGCTCTGATCCGGACTGCCATCGGGTTCGAGGCGAGCCAGGTTCAGACGCGGCAAGCCGACCAGCTTTCTGAACAAACCGCCGATGACGACTTTGCCGTCACTTTGGACCGCCGCAGCGAACACGCGATCGTCGACGCCAACGGTATGATTGAACTCGCGGTCGAGACTCCCGTCCGGCTGAAGCTGGACCACGCGCCAGTGCTGCTCCTGGCCGAACCGAGTGAAGCTGCCGACCAGGAGCATTCGTCCGTCATCGCGCAGAACGCCTGTCAACACCGGTCCATTCGGCCCGCCGGAAAGGTTGAAAGTCGTATCCAGCCGCCCATCCGGCATCAGTCGGGCGATTCGGTTCTTCACCACCCCGTTGTAGAGATTGAAGCGGCCGGCAATCACGATTCTCCCGTCAGGCTGAACGAACAAGGCGTGCACAAGGTTGTTCGGGCCTTCGGCCGGGATGAAGGTCCGGTCAAGACTGCCGTCAGCATTCAGGCGGGCGACACGAATCCGCCGAATGTCATCGATGGCGCTGAAACCACCCCCGATGAGGATCTTGTCATCTGGCTGGAGGGCCATGGCAAGAATCTCCTGATTGGCTCCCAAGCCTGGATCGAACGTCTCATCCATGCTGCCGTCAGGGTTCAGTCGGGCGATATTCCAGCGAAAGGTATCGCCGACCTCCACCCTGAAATCACCCGAGAGCAGCAGCTTGCCGTCGGGTTGCACGATGATGTCGAGAACCATGCCCTGGATCGCATCACCGGGATCGAAATCGGGATCTACCTGGCCATTGCTCAACAGGCGGGCCACCGCCCGGCGAGGCTGTCCATCGACCGCGCTGAAATCGCCCCCGATCAGGATTCGTCCGTCATCCATCTCGACGATGGAAGCCACGGAATCGAGCAGAAAGGAACCGTCGTTGAAGCCGAACACCTCGGGAGAAAAATCCGGGTCCAGGCCTCCGTCGTGCAGAACACGGGCCAGGCGGTTGCGCGCAATCCCATTGACATCCGCGAACAACCCTCCCACCAGGATCCGTCCATCGGCCTGCACTGCCAGCGCGTCGACTCTTCCCGCAAGCTCCCCCACCCGCGGTGCGAAGCGATCATCCGGCGACTGAGCCAACAAAACCGGGCCTGGCAGCAAAATGCACAGAAAGCAGAGGACTGGAAGCAGGCCTGTCGGGCTGTCTTGCCAATCTACGGAATTGCCAAGCATCGACATCCTCGACTTCTCACCGGTTCAGGACGGAGTGGTCTGGAGATTCTAATTCAATTCCGAAAGCGCTGAGCGCGATTGCGCCTTTCCCGAGAGCGTGCTGAGAACCATTGGGGTCAAGAATCATTGGAGTCGCCAGTTAGCCTGGCCGTGGCACCAGGCAAATCACACCAGTGGCGATTCTTTGCCGGTACTGCTTTCATCCGAGCGGTTTGCAACAGGCGCGCTTCCCGAGATTCAATTCATGGGATGCGTGTGTTTCGTTGCGAAAAGGCAATGGAGAGGCGGGGAATTCGAGCGGGATTTGCCGATGCAATTGACGGCTTTGTCGGCCTGCCAGGATCTGGCCCGAAATGTGCAGGCCAGCGCGACCTCGCGCTATGCTTTGAGCCGTCGTCAACCTGTTGAACCGGCGGGCCGCCGGCGGAGAAAGATCATGCGCAGCTACCACCATCGTTTTCGGGCGTTCATGACCGATGTCATCGAGCGCAGCCCTTTCATCCGGGTCGTCGCGGCGCTGGTGGTGCTGTGGCTGGGCTTTTCGGTTGCCATGTGGATGGTCGAGCGCGGCGCGCAGGAAAGCCCGCTAGACAGTCTTGGCGCGGCGCTCTATTGGGCGGTGGCGGCGTTTTCGACTGCCGGAATCGCAAGCGAGCCGGCCACCGGCTTGGGCCGCCTGGTCGGGGCGCTGTGGATCGTGATCGGTTCGGTGCTGTTCTTCGGCGCGATCATCGCCACCATCACCGGCTACTTCCTGCGGCCGCTGCAGCGCCCGGTGCGCAACCTGATTGACACCATCGAGAACAACCTCGAGCACCTCGAGGATCTTTCGGTCGATGAACTCGAACTTCTGCGTGAGACCGCCGATGGGCTGATCGAACACATGGAGCGGCTCAAGGCGAAAAGCCGCGGGACTACGCCGGAGACCTGAATTCCGGGCAGGTTCTGCGCCGCCGATTGAAGCCGGGTGAGTTATTGTAGGAATCCTGATTGTGATCTCGGGCGTCTCGAAAATGCAGCCATTGAATCGTATTGCCGTGACAGTATCGCTTGTGGCTATTCTGGGCGGTTGTTTCGATGATCCCGAAACTTCTTCTGCCCGGGATGGCGCGAGCGAGGGGGAGGTGCCCCTTTCATCGGGCGCATCCGCCCCGCAGCCGTCGGCGTCGCCCACACCGGCCGATTCCAGCCGGCTGTCGCTGGACTGGGTGGGCACCTATTCCGGCGTTGTTCCCTGTGCAAGTTGCCCGGGTATCGAGACCAGTATCACGCTCAATGATGACGG
>JBLRWT010000169.1:0-5302 GCA_047921095.1 Wenzhouxiangella sp.
GATCCATCGACACCGCTGCCCAACCGCCTGCCGCGCCAACCTGGGACGAGTCGCAAGTCACCGATTCAGACGATGACGTGGTCATCGCCCACAACTGGGACGAACTGCGCCGCACCATGCGCGATTACGTCGGCATCGTGCGCACCGACAAGCGCCTGCAGCGCGCCGCCCACCGCATCGACCTGCTGCAATCGGAAATTCATGACTACTACGCCAATTACAAGATCGGCGCCAACCTGATCGAGTTGCGCAACCTCGCCCTGGTCGCCGACCTGATCGTCCGCTCGGCCCGGGCCCGCAAGGAAAGCCGGGGGTTGCACTACACCCTCGACTGGCCCGAATTACTGCCCGAAGCCCGAGATACGGTACTGGATCCGGCGGGGCCGGATCCAGGGTGAAAGGTAAAAAGGTGAAAGGTGAGAGGAAAAAAATCCTGTTACCTTTTACCTTTTACCTTTCACCGCTCTTGAGTTACAATTAACCGGCTTTGCTGTTTGTGCGGCAGAGTCAATACACACGTTGATCGTCACATGGCCGCGGGGTTGCCCGCGTCGGATCAGAAATTCCTCGGGATTTTTTAACCCGGCCACGGTTCGCAGGCATGGGATCAGCGGAGGCTCAAACCCCGGACAAAGCACTTTTCGCCATACGCCGCATTTGAAATGCGCCGGCATGTGCTGCGTCCACAGATCATAAGGATGATCCAATGCCCAATGTCACCATGCGCCAGATGCTTGAAGCAGGCGTGCACTTCGGTCACCAGACCCGTTACTGGAACCCCAAGATGGAGCCGTATATCTTCGGCGCCCGGGGCAAGATCCACATCATCAACCTCGAAAAGACCCTGCCGTTGCTCAAGGAATCACTCGATTTCATGAGCCGCATGGCCAGCCGTCGCGGCACCATCCTGTTTGTCGGCACCAAGCGCGCCGCCGGACAGTCGATTGCTGAAGAAGCCGCGCGCTGCAACAGCCCATTCGTCTCGCACCGCTGGCTCGGCGGCATGCTGACCAATTTCCGCACCGTACGCCAGTCGATCACTCGCCTCAAAGAGCTCGAGCAGATGGAAAGCGACGGCAGCTTCGCCAAGCTGGTCAAGAAGGAAGTGCTTCAGTTGACCCGCGAGCGCGACAAGCTCGAGCGCAGCCTGGGTGGGATCAAGGACATGAACGGCCTGCCTGACGCCATTTTCGTCATTGATGTCGGCCACGAATCCATTGCCGTCGCCGAGGCGCGCAAACTGAAGATCCCGGTGATCGCGGTGGTCGATACCAACCATTCTCCGGAAAGGATCGACTACGTGATTCCGGGCAATGACGATGCCATCCGCTCGGTTCGCCTTTATGCCCAGCTGGCGGCCGATGCCATCCTGGAAGGCCGCGCTTCGGCGCCGGTACCGACCGGCGATGCCAACGAGTTCGTCGAACTGGACGCCGAAGGCAACCCGATCGAAGTCAGCGCTGACGAGCAAGCCAGCAAACGCGCTGCAGCCAAGAAGAAGACGGCTTCCAAGGTCACCAAGAAAACCGCCCAGAAGAAGCCGGCTGCTCCGGCAGGCGAGGAAGTTCAGGAATCCGTCAAGGCTGGCGAGACCACTGATACTGAAGTGGCAGCCGAGGCGGCAGAAGCGGTTGAAAAGCCGGCCGAAGCCGAGGCGGCAGACAGTGACAAGGCCCCGGCACCGGCTGAAGCCGCCGAAACGGCTGAAGAAGCCCCGACGGCCGATCATGACGCAGTACCGAAGGAGGCAGCCTCGACAGATGCAGCGGACGCAGAGGCTGCACCCAAGCCAGCAGCGAAAAAGGTGAGCAAGAAAAAAGCCGTCAAGAAAAAGAAGGTTGCCGCCAAGGCAGCGGACAAGGCTTCTTGAGACTGAGCATTTTTCACGGCATCAATTTGTAAGGAATTCTGACCCATGAGTATTACCGCAGCACAAGTCAAGGAACTCCGCGAGCGCACAGGCGCCGGCATGATGGAGTGCAAGAAGGCGCTGGTCGAGACCGGCGGCGACATGGATTCGGCCATTGAGCATCTGCGCAAGTCAGGCCTGGCCAAGGCGGATAAAAAGGCAGGCCGGGTCGCGGCCGAAGGCACGATCGTGCATGCCTCCGAGGGCAACCGGGCCGTCCTGGTCGAGATCAACTGTGAAACCGACTTCGTGGCCAAGGACGACAACTTCCGTCGCTTTGCCGAAGAAGTTGCCAGCCTGGCGCTGAACGCAGAAGACATCGGCGCGGTCATTGCCTCGCCCATGTCCAGTGGTGACACGGTCGAAGATGCACGTCAGCAACTGGTCTCCAAGGTCGGTGAAAACGTACAGGTTCGACGCATGGCTCGCCTGGAAGCTGGCGAGGGCGTGGTTGGCAGCTATATTCACAGTGGCCGCATCGGCGTCATGGTGGCCCTGACGGGCGGCGATGAAGAGTTGGCCCGCGATATTGCCATGCACATTGCCGCGCTCAACCCGGCCTTTCGCGACGTGGCTGATGTCCCGGCCGACGTGATGGCGAAGGAAAAGGAAATTCTGATCGCCCAGGCCGCCGATAGTGGCAAGCCCGCCGACATCATTGAAAAGATGGTCACCGGCCGCCTGAAAAAGCATCTGGCTGAAATCACCCTGACCGGCCAGCCTTTCGTCAAGGATGGTGATATCACGGTCGGCAAGCTGCTCAAGGACAAGGGCGCGGCGATCGATTCGTTTGTCCGGCTGGAAGTTGGCGAAGGCATCGAAAAGGAAGAAAGCGATTTTGCCGCCGAGGTCATGCAGCAGGCCCGCGGTAGCTGATGACGTTCGACTGACCAAAACCCATCCACCCTTCGACACAAACACGGGAACACCGAAATGGCAAAAGCGGTTTATCAACGAATTCTGCTTAAGGTCAGCGGTGAAGCCCTGCTGGGTGAACTGGACTACGGCATCGACCCCAAGGTCAGCTCACGCATCGCGCGCGAGGTGGCCGCGGTGGTCGATGCCGGAGTTCAGATCGGCATCGTCATCGGCGGTGGCAATATCTTTCGCGGGAAGGGCCTGGCCGCCTCCGGGATCGACCGCATCACCGGTGACCACATGGGGATGCTGGCAACCGTCATGAACGCGCTGGGGCTCCAGGACGCGCTGGAGCGGGCCGGTGTTACCACCCGGGTGATGTCGGCTATTTCAGTACGCGAAGTCTGCGAAGACTATATCCGGCGGCGCGCCATCCGCCACCTGCAAAAAAAACGTGCGGTGATTTTCGCGGCCGGCACCGGCAACCCCTTCTTCACGACCGATACCGCTGCCAGCCTGCGCGCCATCGAGATCGGGGCCGACCTGATGATCAAGGCCACCAAGGTCGACGGCATCTATTCCGCCGACCCCAAGCTCGACAGCACCGCGGAGCGCTACAATCGAATTGGTTACGATGAGGTGATCGAACGCAAACTGGCTGTCATGGACACCAATGCCATCGTATTGTGTCGTGACCAGTCGATGCCGATCCGGATCATCGACCTGAACCGTGCCGGGGACCTGCAACGGCTGATCACCGGAGAGGATATCGGCACCCTGGTCAGTTGAAGCAATGGTGCGTCCGCTTGCCGCGGAGGCTACAATCGGCGGGTTTGCAGCCGCAACAGGCGATCAACAACGAGGTGAACCATGCTGAATGATATTAAAAAAGATGCTGAGTCCAGGATGGGCAAGAGCATCGATTCGCTTAAGAGCGAGTTGGCCAAGATAAGAACCGGGCGCGCCCATCCGAGCCTGCTCGAACATATCACGCTCGAATACTACGGCTCCGAAGTGCCGCTGAACCAGGTGGCCAACATCAGCGCCGAAGACGCGCGCACCCTCAGCGTGGTGCCGTTCGACAAATCCATGGTGCAGAAGGTCGAAAAGGCCATCATGACCTCGGACCTCGGCCTCAACCCGGCCACCTCGGGCGTCAACATTCGTGTTCCGTTACCGGCCCTGACTGAACAGCGCCGCACAGAACTGGTCAAGATCGTCCATTCCGAAGGCGAGCAGGCCAAGGTGGCGATCCGCAACATCCGTCGCGATGCCAACAATCAGCTCAAGGATTTTCTCAAGGAAAAAGAGCTGTCGGAGGACGATGTGCGACGTGGCGAAACAACCGTTCAGCAGCTGACCGATCAATTTGTCGGCCAGGTCGACGAACTGGTCGGCGCCAAAGAGCGGGAGCTGATGGAAATCTGAGGGTGACCGCGATCCCCACCCTGCCACAGCATGTTGCCATCGTCATGGATGGCAATGGTCGTTGGGCCCAGCGTCAGGGCAAGCCGCGCTCCCAGGGCCACCAGGCCGGCAGCGAGGCGCTCAAGCGCGCGGTCGAGGCGGTCATGAGCCACAAAATCCGGCATATGACCGTTTACGCGTTCTCCAGCGAAAACTGGAGCCGCCCGACGGTGGAGGTTCGCCAGTTGCTGGATCTGTTCATGAGGGCCCTGACCCGGGAAGTCCGCAAGCTGGATGAGCACGGCGTCTGTATCCGTTTCATTGGCGACCGCGCAGCGTTCAATCGGCCGTTGCGCGATGGCATGAGTCGAGCCGAGCGACGCACGGAAAAGAACGACGAACTGCATCTCAACGTTGCAGTCAACTACGGCGGTCGGGCCGATATTCTGAATGCTGCCCGCGAGTTGACCCGGCGCGTCCAGTCCGGTGACCTGGACCTCGAACAGATCGACGAGCAAGCCTTCCACCACTGCCTTTCGCTTGATGACGTGCCGGCACCGGACCTGCTGATTCGAACCGGAGGCGAGCGGCGACTGTCCAACTTCCTGCTCTGGCAACTGGCCTACACCGAACTGTATTTTACCGATGTGCTGTGGCCGGACTTCGGCGCTGAGCATGTCGAGGCTGCATTGAAAGACTTTGCCAGTCGTGAGCGCCGCTTCGGTGGCCTGGGCAAAGTCAAAAGTGCTTAAAACCCGGGTCCTCACCGCACTGCTGATCGCCCTGATCGGACTGGGTGCCCTGTTTACCCTGCCCCCACCGGCATTCGCTGCCCTGGCCGCAATCGTGCTGCTTGGCATTGGCGGTTGGGAAGGCGCCCGATTGAGCGGCGTACAAAACAACTGGCTGCGCAACGGGTTTGCGGTTTTGCTGTTACTGATTGCCGTCCTGATCTGGATTGGTCACGATCCGGCCCGAATCATTGCTTACCTGCTGCCTGCCTGTCTGCTCTGGCTGGTTCTGCTGGCCTGGCTGGCAAGGCCCGGCCTGGGCCGAGCCGAATCTCTCGGCGCCACCCTGTGCAAGCTTGGCGTGATGGCGGTGGTGCTGCTGGCCGCATGGCTGGCC
>JBLRWT010000170.1:0-5300 GCA_047921095.1 Wenzhouxiangella sp.
CTTGCCGCCGCCCACCGGTTCGAAGCTTACAGCGACTGGCAGGACAGGCTGGGGGACCTGGGCGAGATTGCCGCTCGCCGCAGTGCAGCCGGCGATCTGTCCGGATACGACAGCGGGCGAATCCGGCAAAGTGTCGAGCTGGCGAGATTCCGGCTGGCGTCGGTTGAAGCCGAACTGATGGTCAGTACCGAAGCGCTGGCCGGCCTGATTGGTGTCGACGGGCTGTCCATTGGCGTCGATCCGCGCGAGGTACTGTTGCCCGATGCAGAACTGACCAGCCAGGCTGAACCTCGGCAAGCGCTGGGCAACGCGCAGTTGAGGGCCCTGGACGAACAACGCCAGGCGACCGAGGCCACTGCCCGCGCTGCCGAGCGCCTGTCGCTGCCGGTGACGGTCGGCCTGGGCCAACGACGCCTGTCCGGGCCGGTCGGTTCGGATGATGCGCTGATTCTTGAGTTGTCGGTGCCACTGCCCCTGTTCGATCGCAATCAGGCCGAGCGCGCCCGCGCCCGGGCCGAGGCCGATCGGGCTGAAAGCCGCTATCGAATGTCCCTGCATGAGCGCCAATCGCGCGCCCAGGCGCACAGACAGGAGCTGGCCATGCTGGCCTCGGCGGCGAACCGCCTGGAGGCCGATGTGTTGCCCCTGGCGCGCGAATTGACCGCCATGGCCAATTCAAGTTTTGCCGAGGGCGAACTGGAACTGGTCGAACTGCTGGCCGTGATGTCGGCCGAGATCGAGGCAGTCGATCAATTGCTGGATCTGCAATACCGCGCCCGTCTGGCGTGGATCGAACTGGAAAGCCTTGTTGAACCTGACCCAACTGTCACTGGAGAACCACCATGAAGCTTTACCCTTTACTGTTTGCCGTTCTGGCCCTGGCAGCCTGCGACCGTGCCCATGACAACAACCATGATCATGGCAGCGATCATGGTCATCAGCATGAACCTGCCACGGATACCGAAGTCGATGGCCAGACCCAGGCCTTCTACGGTGACGACGAGGTCGTCGTCATTGATGATCTGCCAGAGCAGGACCATGGCCACGAACATGGGGATGACCACGATCATGACCATGACCACGAGCATGGGGAAGATCACGAGCATGACCATGATGATGATCACGGTCACGGCCATTGATTTTCATGTTTTTTGATCCGACCGTCCGGCCGCCGATCATGCGACTGGGCGGCCTGCTGCTGGTCACGGTGCTGCTTACCGCCTGCGGCAACGGCGCCGATGCGCCAGGGGATCGGGCGCTGCCGCAACAGTCGGTCACGCATTTGACCGACCACACCGAGCTGTTTCTGGAATTCGCGCCACTGGTTGCCGGGGAGCGCACCGCACTGGTGGCCCATCTGACCTGGCTGGACGGATATCGCCCGGTCACCGAGGGCCGGTTGGATGTGGTCCTGTCCGGCGGCTCTGCGCCGGTCGAGCGCTTTCGGATCGAAACCCGGCGCAGGCCCGGCATCTTCCGACCCACGATCCTGCCGCGCGAGGCTGGCGAGCGCCACCTGAAGCTGGAGCTGACCGCCCCCGGCCTGGCAATCACCCATGAACTGGGCATGGTCATGGTGCACCCCTCTCGCCAGGCCGCCGCCTCGGCCCGGATGCCGAGAAGCCGTGAAGGCGAGATCGGTTTTTTCAAGGAACAGCAGTGGGACTCCGATTTCATGATCGAGGTGATCCAGCCCGGATCCATGGCCAGCTCGATCAGCGCACCGGCCACGATCCGCGCTGCGGCCAATGGCGAATTCATCATCGCCGCCAGCGTGCCGGGCCTGGTTCGTTCGACTGGGCGCTTTCCGTCGCTGGGTGATGAAGTCGAGGTCGGTCAGATTCTCGCGATGCTGGTCCCGCGCACAGGCATGGATGCCGACAGTGCCTCGCTGGATGCCGAGCGGGTGGCCGCTGCGGCGGCGGTCGGTCTGGCCGAACAGGAGCTGGCCCGGATGGAGCGCCTGCATAACGAGCAGGCGGTGTCGCTGCGCCGGCTTGAGGAGGCGCGGGCCGAGCTTGAAGTGGCCCGTTCGCAATTGCGTTCGGTCGAGCAGCGCCTGGCCCAACTGGGTAGCGCAGGGCAGGGCGGCATTGAGCTGCGCGCGCCCATCGCCGGCATTCTGGCGCGCGTGAGTGCGGCCCGCGGCGCTGCCGTGGAGGCCGGCGATCTGATGTTTCATATTGTCGATCGCAGCGAGCTGTGGCTGGACGCGCAGGTGGCCGAGGCCGATGTCGCCCGCCTGGACTCACCGACCGGTGTGGCCTTTGAACTGCCCGGTGTGGACGAACCTTTTGATTTCAGAATAGGCCAGGGCGCTCGCCTGGTTGGTGTTGGTCAATTGATCGATCCGGTCAGTCGCAGCCTGCCGGTGATCATTGCCCTGGAGAACGCGGATCCGCGCCTGCGCATCAATCAGCGTCTCCAGGCACGAATCCAGACCGGCCAGGCCCGGCCGGCACTGTCAGTACCGATTACGGCCGTGCTGCGGGATGCGGGTCAGGATGTGGTCTATGTCATGGTCAGCGGCGAATCCTTTTCGCGCCGGCCGGTCCGCCTGGGTCATCGCGACGGCGACCGGATTGAAGTGCTCGAGGGCCTGGCCGAGGGCGAGTGGGTCGTTGGCCGCGGCGCGATGTTGGTGCGTCTGGCCGCCGCCACGCCGGAAACCATGGGTCATGGCCATGCCCACTGAGCTGGGCTCCAACACATTCACAGACGTCGGCAGCACATGATCGGGAAACTGATCGACTGGTCGCTCAGGAATCGGCTGGTGGTGTTGTTCGGTGCCGGGCTGCTGCTGGTCTGGGGTTTGCTCGAAACCCGTCAGATGCCGGTCGATGTCTTCCCGGACCTGACCGCGCCGACCGTGACCGTGGTCACCGAGGCCCACGGCATGGCGCCTGAAGAGATCGAATCCCTGATCACCCTGCCGCTGGAAACGGCGCTGAACGGGGCTGCCGGCGTGCGCCGGGTGCGCTCGCACAACAGCATCGGTATCTCGGTGATCACGGTCGAGTTCGACTGGGCTTCGGATGTTTTCCAGGCCCGCCAGATCGTGGCCGAACGCCTGGTCACGGCGCGTGCCGAGCTGCCGCCGGAAGTGCCCGAGCCGGTGCTGGCGCCGATCACCTCGATCATGGGCGAGATCATGTTCATCGCCCTGGAATCGGACCGGCATGATGCCATGGCGCTCAAGACCGCCGCCGACTGGGTGGTGCGGCGCCGGCTGATGACCCTGCCGGGCGTGGCCGAGGTCATTCCCAACGGCGGCGAAACCCGCCAGTTCCAGGTCGTGGCCGATCCGCATCGCCTGGCCGAATTCGATATCCCGCTGTCCCGGTTGATCGAGGCGGTGGCAGCGAACAACGAGAATACCTCGGCCGGGTTCCAGGTCAGCAATGACCAGGAGTTCCTGATCCGCGGCCTGGGCCGGATCACCCATCACGATGATATCGCCGCCATCTTTCTGGCCGAGCGCGGCGGGCGGCCGGTTACGGTGGCCGATGTTGCCGAGGTGGGTATCGGCCCGGCGCCGACGCGGGGGACGGCCAGCTACAACGGTGAGCCTGCCGTGGTGCTGGGCATCCAGAAGCAACCGGGCGCCAACACCCTGGCGCTGACCAGGGTGATCGATCAGACCCTGGCCGAGATCCAGGCCAGCCTGCCGGAGGGCATGGTGCTCAGCGGCGACCTGTTCCGGCAGGCCGATTTCATTGAAGTCAGTATCAGCAACCTGGCCGGGGCACTCCGCGACGGCGCGATCCTGGTCATCGCCATCGTGTTCGTCTTCCTGGCCCGGTTGCGAGCCACCGCCATCACCGTGCTGGCGATTCCATTGTCGCTGGTGGTGGCCATTCTGGCCATGCAGGCGGCTGGCATCGGAATCAACACCATGACCCTGGGTGGGATGGTGATCGCGCTGGGTGTGCTGGTCGACGATGCCATCATCGTGGTCGAGAACATCGTCCGGCGCCTGCGTCTGAACGCAGCCTTGGCCGAGGGTGAGCAGCGCACCACTCTGGATGTGGTTCGCTCGGCCACGCGCGAGATCCAGGGCGTGGTCGTGTTCGCCACCTTCAGCGTGGTGCTGGTGATGTTGCCGATGTTCGCGCTGACCGGTGTGGAAGGGCGGTTGATCCAGCCACTGGCCTTTGCCTACGTCATTGCCATGCTGGCCTCGCTGGTCGTGGCCATCACCGTCACCCCGGTTCTGGCCAGCCTGCTGCTCAGACCGGGCCGGGTCGAGAAGCGGTTGCGCGAATCAAGGCTGGCGGTGTGGTCAAAGCGAACCTATGCGCCCATCTTGTCCTTTACCCTGCCGCGCTGGCGCAGTGTGGCCCTGCTGTCGCTGCTGGGTACTGTGTTAACGGTGCTGGCGCTGACCTGGGCCGGCCGCGCCTTTCTGCCCGAATTCAACGAGGGCAGTCTCACGGTCAATGTCACCACCCTGCCGGGCACTGCCCTGGAACGCTCGGACGAGTTGGCCAGCCGGGTCGAGGCCATCCTGCTGGCCCAGCCGGAGGTCGTGGCCACCGGCCGGCGCACCGGCCGGGCCGAGCGCGACCCGCATGCCCAGGAGATTTACGCGTCTGAAATCGAGGTGACGCTGACCATGCATGCTCGCAGCAAGTCAGCCTTGCTGACCCATCTGCGCGAAGAGTTCAATGGCGTTTCCGGCGTCAACGTCGATATCGGTCAGCCGATCTCGCACCGCATCGACCACATGCTCTCGGGCACCCGGGCCAATATCGCGATCAAGCTGTTCGGCGACGATCTGCTCAAGCTGCACCGTTTGGGCATGCAGATCGAGGAGACGGTCGCCGGGGTACCGGGCGCGGTCGATGTCCAGCTCGAACAGCAGGCCGAGATTCCTTTCATCACCATCGACTTCGACCGCGCCGCGATCGCCCGCTACGGCCTGGCTATTCGCGATATCAGTCACCTGATCGAAACCGCCTTCTTCGGCACCCGGGTTTCGCGCGTGCTCGAAGGCAGTGCCAGCTTTGACCTGGTGGTTCGCCTGCCGGAAAGTGCGCGCGCGAGCATCGAGACCATGCGTGAACTCCAAGTCGTCACCGACCAGGGCGCGCGCGTCCCATTGTCGGCGCTGGCCCGGGTCGAGCACGCTCTCGGACCCAACCAGATCGGGCGCGAGAACGTGCAACGGCGCATCGTGATCATGGTCAATGTGGCCGATCGTGATCTTGGCAGCGTGGTCGATGACGCTCGCCGCCGGATCGAAGCAGTGGTTGACCTGCCAGAAGGCTATTACGTCGAGTACGGCGGCCAGTTCCAAC
>JBLRWT010000171.1:0-5257 GCA_047921095.1 Wenzhouxiangella sp.
CGCGGCACAACCCGCCGAAGCGGAGCACCGGGATTGTCACTCGCAGGGCTCGCTGTCTGCGGAGCAGAAGGCCGGCGCCAAGGCCGATGAACAACAGGTGAGCGATCCAGACCGGCGCAAAACTCGGCCCAGCAATATCACGAGGAAGCACGGACATAGAAGGTAAGTGATCGATATCGAGATTGTCGGGCGAAAGGCTCACCTACAGGCACTGGTCAATCGGTCATGTGCCTGTAGGGCCCGCTCATCTGAGAAGGACATGAACATGTACACATCCAAAACCGAAGCAACCGACCCGATTTGCAGCATGACCGTTGATACCGCCACCGCCCTACATGCGGAAGTGGAAGGGAAGACATTCTACTTTTGCGGCGAGCACTGTCGGACGAAATTCATGGCCGCCCCGACAGGCTCCAAACAGATAGCCAAAACCGGAGGCTGCTGTGGCTAATGTCTGTCTATCAGAGGACATTGAATAAGGAGGCATAAGCGGTTCAGGTTCAACACCACTAGCAAACTGGAGCAGCGAACGATGAAACATACCCTGATGATGGTGATCGGCTGTGGCTTGGCGCTGCTGCTGATTTTTCTCCTTCCCACCATGGGCTTTGGCAGTGGCTGGGTGCTGGCCATCGTGTTTGCGGCAATGATGCTCTGCCACCTGATGCACTTCGGCATGCATAATGATGAAGAGAACGACCATGAACACCAACACCACTAAGAGCGACAGCCCCGCCTTCGGAAACGCCCGGTTGCAGTCACTTCCCTCGCTGTATATCAACCCCAAGTACCTGGGACTCGCCTTCGGGGCGACCGGCGTGGTGTTCTACCTCGGCTGCATGCTGACGATGGCTACCGTGTCGCATGACAAGGCCGTGGTCTTCTTCAACAGCCTGTTACACGGTCTCGACGTGGGGCCGATTCTGAAAGCCAGCGTACCTGTTTCCCAGGTTGCGCTGGGCCTGGTCACCATCTTCATCCTGTGCTGGTTCGCGGGGGTATTGATCGCGGGAATTTACAATCTGGGCGTTCGTCTGGGTAAACAGTAATCACATGGACGCCTCGCCGGACAGAACGTCAAAATACCAGGCGGACAGCCTTTCGCTGATTGGTGCCGTTGCCTTGGGCACTGGCGTCATGATCGGCGCCGGGATTTTCGCACTGACCGGCCAGATGGCGGAGATGACCGGGAGCCTGTTTCCTCTGGCGTTTCTGTCTGCTGCGCTGATTGTCTCGTTGAGCGCGTACTCTTACGTCAAGTTATCCAATGCCTATCCGTCCGCTGGCGGCATCGCCATGTATCTGGAGAAGGCATATGGCGGAACCCTCACCACCGCCTTCCATGCCCTGTTGATGTATTTCTCCATGGTCATCGCCCAGAGCTTCCTGGCTCGGGCCTTCGGATCCTACACCTTGCGGCTGTTTGAAGTCGATGACGGCAGTTGGCTGGTTCCCGCGCTGGGGGTGGGGCTGTTGCTGACGGCCTTTCTGATCAACCTGTCCGTAACTGGTTTGATACAGGGGGTGGCCTCGTTGCTTGGTTTCATCAAGATCGGCGGCATCGTCCTGTTCGGCGTGGTCGGGGTGTGGGTGGCGGACTCGGTGACAACGGATTTCGGCGCGCCAGACCCCAGGGCGTCTCTGACCGGTTTTCTCGGTGCTACGGCACTCGGCATTCTCGCGTTCAAAGGTTTCACCACGATCACTAACAGCGGGTCGGAACTTAAAGACCCGCACCGGAACCTGGGCAAGGCCATCATGATCTCTATCGGCCTCTGCGTGGTGATTTACGCGCTGGTCGGCTTCGCGGTCTCCAGCAACTTGTCGCTGGAGGAGATCATCGCAACGCGCAACTACTCACTCGCCGCCGCCGCCCGCCCGGCACTGGGCGAGTATGCAGTCTGGTTTACCGTGGTGCTGGCCATGCTCGCCACCGCTGGTGGCATCATCGCCAGCATTTTCGCCGTGTCGCGCATGCTGGCGATGCTGACCGAGATGAAGTTGGTTCCCCACCGACACTTCCACATGCCGGGCAGCATCCAGAAGCACACTCTCGTTTATACGGTGGTGCTGGGCCTGCTGCTGACAGCGTTCTTCGATCTGTCCCGTATCGCGGCGCTGGGCATCATCTTTTACCTCATCATGGACATCGCCATCCATTGGGGTGTGCTGCGCCATCTGCGCAAGGAGGTGGAGGCACATCCCGCGATTCCAGGCATTGCGATCGCCTTGGATCTGTTCGTCCTTAGCGGCTTTCTCTGGGTAAAAGCTACCTCTGACCCTCTGGTTTTGGGCGTGGCAGCAGCCGTCATGGCGGTCATCCTGATCGTGGAATATTTATTCCTCAAGTCACGCCCGTCCGAGGGCCAGCCGGCGCATTCCCATTCAAGCTGATCTCCGCGTTTGCGCAAACCAGAGCGATCAGCAGGTGCCGTGGGAAGTTCATGGCGTCCTTCGGAAGGTCACTGGGCGATTGGCGCGATCACTGCGACAGCAACTCGATGTAGGGCTGCGGCTGTTGCCACGCCTTCAAGAAAGAACGCGACCCAGGACTCCCAGTCACCCTCGCTGCGGATGATCGATAGGCGTCGGTTCGGCCTGATGCCGTTTCAAGTAGCCGCTCAGGTACATGAGCGGCTCGGGGAGCAGTTGCCAGTATTCGAGCAGCGCTGCGATCAGCAGACATCCGATGCGGCCATTGCCGTCGAGGAAAGGATGAATTGTCTCGAACTGAGCGTGAGCCAGTGCGACTTTCACGAGAGGCGGAAGCGTGCCTGCCTCCTCGTGAATAAACTGCTCTAGGTTGGCCAGGAGATCTGGCACGCGGTCGGCCGGTGGCGGCACGAAGGCCTGGCCGGAGATTTGTCCAGCCGCAGCCACGCCCAGAACGCGAAGCAACCTGCGATTTCGGCTACCGCGGCGCCGAGATAAACGGCGACTGACGCGATCACGAGGTCAGCGCCTCAAGGACCGGGCAATCAGGCACCTCATCTCCTGAGCACTGCTTCGCGGTTTGCGTCAGGACGCGCTCGATTCGCTTGAGGTCCGCAATTCTGGCGCGCACATCCTCGAGGTGCCTTTCGGTGCGCGCTTTGACTTCGGCGCAGGTCTGGGTGCCGCCGTCGACCAGACCGAGCAGACCGCGGATCTCCTCGATGGGAAAGCCGAGCTCCCGCGCGCGGAGGATGAACCGCAGACGGGCCAGGTGTTTTTCGTCGTACAGGCGATAGCCCGACGCCGTGCGCGGCGGGTCAGGCAGCATCCCGATCTTCTCGTAGTAGCGGATCGTCTCGATGTTGCAGCCCGAGCGGTTCGCTAGCTCAGCGCGCTTGAGTGGCGCCGGCGTTCTCTTCGCCGCCATGTTCAAGGCCTCTTGACTCTGTAGCTACTACAGAGTTTACGCTCTGTTTCTATGGGAATCGAGGAATCACCGCGATGGGTATCAGAGATGTTGAAGTGATCACCCCGACACGCACTGGCACACCACCCAGACAGACCTGGTTTGCCGCCGGCGGCGTCATCGGTGCGGTACTGGCGTCGTCGTGCTGTATTGCGCCGCTCCTGCTGCTGACATTGGGCGTCTCCGGCGCCTGGATCGGCAACCTGACGGCGCTCGAGCCCTACAAGCCCGTATTTCTCGGAGTCGCGCTGGTGTTCATCGGGCTCGGTTTTCGTCAGGTCTATTTCAAACAGAAGCTGGCCTGCGAGGAGGGCTCGTACTGCGCGAGGCCAGAGAGCGCAATCGTCACCAAGACGGCGCTGTGGGTGGCGACCCTGCTGGTCGTGTCTGCCGCGAGCATCGACTCGTGGGCGCCGCTGTTTTACTGACATCACCGTTTCAAATTCGGACGAAGGAGCTCCCGTCATGAAGACCGTAATCTTTGCGTTGCTGTTCACTTTCGGGGCAGTCGGTCTGTGGGCCGCAGTCGCTAGCTCGCCCGCTCAGGCGCAATCGGCCGGCGCCACCACCGCCGAATCGCAATCTGCGACCTACGCCATCGAGAACATGACCTGTGCGTTGTGCCCCGTGACCGTACGCAAGGCCATGGAAAGCGTCTCCGGTGTGAAGTCAGTCAGCGTCGATTTCAAGAACAAGACCGCCACGGTCCTGTTCGATCCCGCAGTGACGGATAGGGCGGCCATCGCTGCCGCTTCGACCAATGCAGGATACCCGGCTGCCGCCACTGGCAGTTGAGCCCCATCCCCGACCGGCGAAGGAGCAGCTCCCCTTGAACGATTGTTGTGCCGTGCCTGGCGGTGACTCGAAGCCCCGCGCCTACGACCTTGCCGTGATCGGTGCCGGCTCGGCGGGCTTCTCGGCCGCGATCACCGCTGCCAACCTCGGTGCGCGGGTCGCGCTGATCGGACACGGCACCATCGGCGGTACTTGTGTGAACTTCGGCTGTGTCCCGTCGAAGACGCTGCTCCGTGCCGCCGAAGCAGTGCACGCCGCACAATCTGTTACGCGTTTCCCTGGTCTCGCGGGTACCGCGACGCTGACAGGCTGGTCTGCACTGATGGCCGCCAAGGACGAACTCGTTGTCACGCTGCGCCGCCAGAAGTACGCCGACCTGCTGCCCGGCTACGAGACCATCGACTATATCGAAGGACAGGCCCGGTTCGCGGACGGCATGCTGACGGTTGGCGGTGCCCCGCTTCAATCAGGCAAAATCGTCCTCGCCACCGGCGCTGCACCCGGGCTGCCGGATGTCGCCGGAATCGCCAATGTTCCTATCCTGACGAGCACCAGTGCGCTGGACCTCCCCGAGCGTCCTGAATCCCTACTGGTCATTGGCGGTGGCTATATCGGCTGCGAGCTGGCCCAGCTGTTCGCGCGGCTTGGCTCGAAGGTGACCCTGGTGACGCGCAGCCGCTTGCTGCCGGAGAGCGAACCGGAGGTATCGGCGGCGCTGACCGGCTATCTCCGCGACGAGGGTGTCACGGTGTGGGCCGGGCTCAGGTATGAGGAGATTCAGCGGACAACGGAAGGCGTGGCGGTGGCCATCGATGTCGACGGACGCATCGAACGATTTTCGGCTGAGCGGGTGCTCATAGCGACCGGACGCAAGCCGAACACGGACGGTCTCGGTCTTGCCGAGTTTGGCATCGCGCTCGACGGGCGCGGCGCCGTCATCGTCGATGATCACATGCGAACGTCTCGGCATGGGGTGTACGCCGCCGGCGACGTGACGAACCGCGACGCCTTCGTCTACATGGCCGCCCACGGTGCCAAGGTCGCGGCGCGCAATGCCCTGAA
>JBLRWT010000172.1:0-5247 GCA_047921095.1 Wenzhouxiangella sp.
CCGTTCCCGTCAACGTGCAAAAAGACCTGGTGGAGCAGCACAGCAGTCGGCGTTCGCCCGAGGGCTGAGAGCAGATCAGGCCAAAGTGTTGGCGGCCAGCAGATCCTGGTGCAACTGCCTCACCTGCCGGTCGAGATCCGACAGGCTGGTGCTGTTGTCAATGACTTGATCGGCTCGTTGCAGGCGCTGCTGCCGTGAAGCCTGTGATGCCATCATCTCGCGCGCTTTCTCTTCGCTGATCCTGCCGCGCTTGCACAGGCGCTCAAGTTGAATTTCCTCCGGCACGTCGACCACCACCACCCGGTCGGCATCTTCGAACAGCCCGGATTCAACCAGCAGGGGGACAACCACCACGACATAGGCGGCATCCGATCGGGCCTGGATCAGTTCGCGCGTACGTGCTTCGATCAGGGGGTGGAGCAAGTTCTCCAGAATTCTGCGCTGGTCGGGGTCGGCGAAGATCACCTCGGCCAGACGCTGACGATCGAGTTGCCGTTCGCTGGTCAGAATATCCTCGCCAAAGGCTTCGACCAGTTTGTCCAGCCCGGCCTGGCCTGGTTCGACCACCTCGCGTGCGACCAGGTCGGTATCGATCACAGCCGCGCCCAGGGCCGCGAGCCGATCCGATACGGCGGTTTTGCCCGAGGCAATACCGCCGGTCAGGGCCACCAGCAAGGGTCGCTGGTGGCCGCTTTCTTTCCTCATGCTCGAGGGGCCTCTATCGGTTCGCCGGGGAAATCCTGTACAGCGCGCCTTCCGGGTGGTCCGTGATCACGTAAACGTTGCTGTCAGGACCGACGCGAACATCACGAATCCGGCCGATATGGCCCCGCAGCAGTTCTTCTTCGTGAACCACTTCATCGTGCTCGAAAACGACTCGACGGATTTGTTCGGCGCGCAGGCCACCGGCCAGGAAGTTGCCCTGCCAGGCTTCGAAATGGTCGTCGACCAGCACCGCCAGGCCGGATGCGGCCAGGCTGGGAGTCCAGTCAATGACCGGATCGATCATGTCAGGGTGGGAGCGGGCACCGTCACTGAATTGTTCTTCGGTACGATAATCACGCCCCCGCGAGACCACCGGCCAGCCATAGTTGCCGCCACGCTCGATCAGGTTCAGCTCATCACCGCCGCGCGGTCCGTGCTCGGTGGCCCAGATTTCTCCTGTTTCGGGGTGAGCCATCAGGCCCTGGATATTGCGGTGGCCATAAGACCAGATTTCCGGCTTCGCGTCATCGCGGCCGACGAACGGGTTGTCGTCAGGAATTGAACCGTCGTCATTGAGACGCAGCAAGGAACCGGCATGGTCATCGAGATCCTGGGCTCTCGGAGGCTCAGCGCCTCGGTCGCCGATGCTCATCAGCAAAGTGCCATCCGGCAGCCACGCGAGTTTGGAGCCATAGTGGCGGCCGGGGGCAGAGTAGCGATCCTGGATGAAAACATCTTCCAGGTCGACGATCTGGTCGTCCTCGAGTCGGCCCCGTGCCAGGGCGGTCGCCGTATCCTCGCCGTTGGCCTTGGAATAGGTGAAGTAGATCAGCCGGTTGTCGGTGAA
Source organism: Wenzhouxiangella sp. (assembly GCA_047921095.1). Lineage (GTDB taxonomy): Bacteria > Pseudomonadota > Gammaproteobacteria > Xanthomonadales > Wenzhouxiangellaceae > Wenzhouxiangella. The sequence goes on from JBLRWT010000172.1 coordinate 1,553, forward strand.
CTCCGGGTGAGGCAGGACTTCCAGCAAGCCGCCCTGGCTTTGCACATGGGCATCGGGCGTACCGGAAATGACCGAGCGCTCGCCATCCGCATTGATGCGGTAAAGCGCACCGGCGCGCTCGGTGACCAGCATGTCGCTGTCGGGCAGAAAGGCAATCGACCAGGGGTGCTCCAGGCCATCGGAGATTTTTTCGATCTGGATGGGCTGGTACTCGGTTCGCAAGGTTTCGCTCAAGACTTCCTCTGCCGCCAGCTTGTTGCTGACGCTGCAGCACAATGCAATGGAGAGGACAAAAACGCTTAGTCTGAAATTGGACATTCTGAATTCCTTGGATTGAGTGCCTGATGATTATCTTAACCGAAGCGAGTCAACAACCACTGTGAAATCAGGTTCCGCATCTGCTCGGGTTGCTCGGTCGGAATCCAGTGTTCGGCCTGCAGTTGTTCGACCCGGCAGTCCGGCATTTCGCACAGGGCACGGCGCGTCAGTTCGGGATCGCCAAACATCCCCCCGGTCGAGATCAAGCCAAGTGCCGGCTGCCCGATCTGTGACAGCGGAGGCACCGGCTTGATTGTTTCATTGAGCGATTGCATGTAGGCCGCTGTTGAAATGTACTTCAGGTCGGGAATGGGCGAGGCATAGCGCGAAGTCATCGATTCGGTGTTGCCCTGCTCGGCCATGGACTGGCGAGTGGTGCGATCAAGTTCTTCAAGGTCCAGCACCGGCATGTTTCGCCGGTAGATGCCCAGGCCATTGACGAATCGCGCCATCGTAGCGAGAGAGGGCAGCAACCAGCGCATCCGGGCCTGGCGCCGCTGCTTGACGGCGCGGGCCTGGGCAAGCATCGGCTCGATCAAGACCAGGCCATTGCAGCGTTGCGATTGCTGATGAGCAAAATGCAGCGCGAGATTGGCGCCCATGCAATGGCCGCCAATGACGGCGCGGGTGATCTTCGCATGGTCAAGAATTGCCAACAGGTCATCGATCCAGACGCGATGGCTGATTTTGCCGCGCCACTGTGAGCGACCGTGTCCACGCAGGTCAGGGCAAATCATGCACCAGCCGGGCGGCAGATCAATCGCCCGGCCCAGTTCGTTCCAGCGTGATGAATTACTGGCCAGTCCGTGGCAGAGCAGCAGGGCTGAACCGGCATCGACCGGACCGTGGCGGCGATAGAAGATCCCCGAAGGAGTACGCGCTTCGGCAGGCCCCCTTGCCTTCATGATTGGTCAACCTCGCCGCCAGCGGAAAAACCGTTCAGCCCAGCGCAGCACCGCTTCGGGCTTGTTGGCTTTCTTCCACTCTCCTGCAGCATATTTGTTCGCCTCGCTGTAGGTCGGATACACATGAATGGTACCGAGAATCTTGCCAAGGCCGAGATTGTTTTTCATGGCCAGGACAAACTCCGGCAACATCTCACCGGCATGAGCGCCGATGATCGTTGCCCCCAGAATGCGGTCCTTGCCCGGCTCAGTCAAGATCTTGACCAGGCCGTAGTCGTTGCTGTCGGCAATGGCACGATCCAGATCATCGATCTGGTACGTGGTGACATTGACATCGATTTCCCGTTCCCTGGCCTCGTCCTCGCTCAGCCCGACCCGCGCGACTTCCGGGTCGGTGAACGTGACCCACGGGATAACGCGGTAGTCGGTCCGGAAGGACCACAAGGGGCTGATCAATGCATTGACCGCCGCCGACCAGGCCTGGTGGGCGGCTACGTGGGTGAACTGGTAAGGACCTGCCGCGTCGCCACAAACGTAAATGTTGGGGAAGCTGGTGCGCTGGAATGGATCGGATTCGATCTGGCCACGCTCTGTCAGGGTCACACCCAGTTCCTCCAGACCGTATCCCTCGGTACGGGTACGCCGACCCAGGGCGACCAGCAGCTTGTCGAACGGGAATGAAACTTCCTCGCCTTCGTGTTCACAGACGAGCGTTGTCCCATCTGCGACTCGCAATGCCTTGTGCGACGTGGCAACGGTAACGCCATCGTCGGCAAGGAAATCGGCCAGCAGGCGGCCGGCTTCGATGTCCTCACGGGGCAGCAGGCGGTCCGCCATTTCAACCACGGTAACCTTGGCGCCAAGGCGTGCAAACGCCTGGGTCAGTTCCGAGCCGATCGGGCCACCGCCAAGGACGACCAACCGCTCCGGCAGGGTCTCGAGATCCCACAGCGTGTCGCTGGTCAGGTAATCGGTCTCGGCCAGGCCGGGGATGGGCGGCACCATTGGTTCGGCGCCGGTCGCCAGTACGATAGCGCGAGCGCTAAGCCGTCGACCGTCGACCTCGACTTCCCACGGAGATACCAGGGTGGCTTTGCTCTGAATGACGTCAACCCCCATGTCACGATAGCGCTCCGGCGAATCGTGCGGCTCGATCTTTCTGATGGCTTCATGCACTCTCGTCATGACTTCCTGGAAATCAACTTCCGCTTCCATCTTCCTGATGCCGTAGCGCTTGCTGTCGCGTGCCTCGGCCAGCAATCGGGCCGTGCGCAACAGGGCCTTGGACGGCACACAGCCGGTGTTCAGGCAATCACCGCCCATCGCGTTCTTTTCGATCAAGGCGACCTTGGCGTTGACGGTGGCGCCGATATACGATGACACCAGACCGGCCGCACCAGCGCCAATGACAATCAGGTTGTAGTCAAACTGCTTCGGTTTCGTGTAACCGCTGTAGACCTTGCCGCGCTTGAGCAAGCGAAGAATCCAGCGCAATATCAACGGCAGCAGGCCGAGCAGGGCAAAGGCGCCGATCAATTGAATCGAAAGGATGTCGCGCATCGTATCGATGCGTGCCAGTTGAGTGCCGGCGTTGACATACACGATTGTTGCCGGGAGCATTCCGAGCTGGCTGACCCAGAAATAAGTCCATGTCTTGATGGGTGTCAGTGCCATGACCAGGTTGATGACCCAGAACGGGAATACCGGAACGAGACGCAGGGCGAGCAGATAAAATGCGCCATCACGTTCGACCCCCTCGTTGACAGCCTTGAGCCGCTTCCCGAACCGGCTCTGCACCGTATCGCGAAAAAGAAAGCGGGCGGCAAGGAAGACGAGGGTCGCGCCAATGGTGCTGGCCAGCGACGCCGCGATCGTTCCAAGCACAATGCCAAACAGCGCGCCCCCAGCCAGTGTGAGGATGGCCGCTCCCGGAACCGACAGGGCTGCCATGACGATGTAGACCGCCAGGTAGATGCCGATCATCAGCAGCAGGTTATCTTCGGTAAATGCCAGCAGCTGGTCGCGGTGCCGGAGCAGTTCTTCCAGGCTCAGGTACCGACCAACGTCAAATATGAAGAAGGCGGCCAGCAAGGCAACGAAAGCTGCAACGATGGCGAGTCTGATGTAGTTGTTGGACATTTTAGGAAAAGCCTGTTGGATCGGGTCAGGGGTCAGCCCACTGGACCAGTTTGCGGCGTCAAAGCTTTCATCGACGTCCCAGCGTAGCCCGATCAATACCGGCAAGATCCCTGTGAGTTGCAACTTCAGCATAACCTGCCCGGTTCATCAGCGTCGCGACACTGGCGCCCTGGTTGTAGCCATGCTCGATCAATAGCCAGCCACCAGGTTTGAGATGGTGGCGCCCCTGGCGGATCAGCTTGTCGATGACCTCCAGCCCGTCATTCCCGGAGCTGAGTGCCTCGGCAGGTTCGAAGCGGAGGTCACCCTGCTCGAGGTGCGGATCACCAGCGG
>JBLRWT010000173.1:0-5179 GCA_047921095.1 Wenzhouxiangella sp.
TCTTGGCCCGGATTTCCGTGATCATTCTCGCTGCTCTAATTACTAGCTAATGCTAGACTTGACCCCTGTGTTGCTCTACCGCGCTATGAGGGAGACGTGCAGGATCCAAGGGGCGGCATCCGGAACGTCATCCCGGATCGGGCGAAGTACCACAAGCGACAATGACCAAGGGAAGAGGGGAGGTTCACTCCGTCTCCTTTTCGCACTTGCATTAAGTGACGGGGGTCAAGTCTAGCATTGTATAGTAGTCAGAGAATCCGACTCAGATAGAGAATATGGCTCATGCTAGAAGATGTTCCACTCTTGGCCCGGATTTCCGTGATCATTCTCGCTGCTCTAATTACTAGCTAATGCTAGACTTGACCCCTGTGTTGCTCTCAGGGCTTGAGGTAAGCGTAGTTCTCCTCGGTCTGCAGGCGGCCGACTTCGGCAATGCCCGAAGGGACCAGACTGGCTTCGGGCACCACTTGTTGCGCGTCGATCCCCCTCACGCGCAGGGTGTTGCCGCACACCCGGAACTGCACCCCTTGCCCGGCCAGTTGCTGGACGACGGGCTCGAAGGGTCGACCGGCCGCGTCGCGGGCATCGTGCAGCAGGAAGTCGACGCCCTCGTTATGGGTAACGACCACGAAGTGTGCCTGGGGGGCGGCCTCCAGGTGAAACATGATGTTCTGCAGGGCTGCCGTGGCTCGCTCCGTATCGTTGATGTGATACACGTACTTCTGTGTCGCATCCCGGGGCGCGGGGTCCGACGCCAGAAAAAGGCCCATCCCGAATGCCAGCGCAGCCAATGCGGCGGCGGCTGCCAGGGCCAGCGGATTCCGACCCGGCCGGCGCGGTGTCCCCGCTTCCCGTTGCAGCAGCATTCGAAGGCTGCCGATCTCGTCCGGGCGGGGAGGCCCGGGGGCGAGAATCTCCCGAGCCTGCGCGCGTGTTCGCATCTGCCCGGCCAGTTCGGCGCCGCAGGCAACGCAGGTCTGCGCGTGGCGATCGCACGCCGATGCCGTATCGGGATCCAGCTCGTCATCCAGGTGGGCATGGAAAAGCACATGAAAGTCGCTGCACTTCATCCCTTGGCCTCCGCGGACTGTTGCCGGCGTGCCTGCCCCTGAAGCAATGCGCGGGCCCGGGCGAGCCGCGACATGACCGTGCCGGCCGGAGCCCCGAGAATCTCTGCGATCTCCTTGTAGGAATAGCCTTCGATTTCGCGTAGCACCAGCACCTCCCTGAAGGTGACCGGCAGGGCGTCGATCATATGCTGCAAATGCTCACGTTCAGACTGGCGCAATAGCAGCTCGGCGGGATCCTCCACTTCGGCGTGCGTTCGGGGGTCGTTTGCCATCCCGTGGCGGTCCTCATCGTAGGGCTCATGGGGCGCCTGATTGGCATGCCAGGTATAGAACGTGTTGCGCACGATGGTGAGCAGCCAGGCGCGGCTGTTCTCGCCGTGGAAGGAATCGAATGAACGAAAGGCGCGCAAGTAGGCCTCCTGCACAATGTCGTGCGCATCATCCGGCTGACGCGTGAGCCAGCGTGCGAGGTTATTGGCGGATGCGAAGTGAGGAAGCATCAGCTGCTCGAAGCGTTTCAGACGCTCATTTCCGGTCACCTGCTATTCCTCCCCCTCAAACCACTCTTACCGGGAAACCGGCGAATTAATTCCCGTGACGCGGGAAGTCGTCCAAACCGGACTTCCCCGGGAATATTTTTCCTCCTTCTTCGGTAGTACGCATTAAGGAGCCGGAGAACCGGTCGTGGGCCGTACCACACGCCAGGTGGCACGCGAACCGGTTGTCCCGGTTCTGTTCCGACCTCGTTCCGGCGGACGGGTGTCGTCGGCCGGAACAAGCGACTCGGATCTCCGTGTTAACTACGACGAGGCAAAGAGTCGGCGTATTCCATACTTTGCTAATGATGAGAACCCAGTAGTGTCCGACACGTTTCATAGCAATATCAGTTGGTTACTGGATTCCGGGATTTCTTCGGTCAGAGCCATGTCGGTAAGCAACTGAATCAAAGGCGCTTTCTCGAAAGGCGTCACGCTCAGGATCTGTAACATCGCATGCAACGACAGACCGAGATTCATCTCCTTCCTGACGATGGCGACCAGCACATAGGTGGCCACGGCGATCCATACCTGACTCTTGACGGCGTTCTCGGAGGTGCCGAAAAAGCGCTTGATACGCAGATGCTGCTTGATCCACTTGAAGAACAGTTCGACCTGCCACCGGCTCTTGTAGAGCGCGCAGATACTCAGCGCGGGCAGGTCGAGGTGGTTGGTCAGGAATACCAGGCGCGTCCCTGTTTCCGGGTCTTTGAAACAGACCCGACGCAGTCGTTGTGGATAGTCCCGCTTAGAGTTGGACACGGTCAGTTCGACTTGCTGGTCGCAGATCAGGCCGGTCGTCCGATCGACGGGCGCAGAGTAAACCCGTCTGTATCGGAAGTTCGACTTGGCACGGGTCACAAAAAAGGCGTGTGCCTGATGCAAGGTGTAGAGTCTTGCGAAATCCACGTAGGCGCGATCCATAACATAGACAGCCCCGGCCTCGGGCAGCAGGAGATCGAGCACGTTGACGTCGTGGAGCTTGCCGTCCGAGATGTGGATGAAGGCGGGTATGGCGCCGCGCAGATCGAGCAGGGTGTGCAGCTTGATCGCGGCCTTCGTCTGGCGAAACGACGCCCACGGAAACAACGACAGACACAGATCGATGGTCGTCGAATCCAGTGCGTAGACCGTGTTGTCGAGTTCGACCGACAGCGCATCCTTCGCATACAGGCGCCTCGCGGTCCTGATCAGGGCGTGGGCGAACTCGCAGTAGATGCGCCAATCCCGGACTTCGTTGGCATCGGCCAAGTTGCTGCGCGTGATGTTGCCCCGAATACCGAGATGGTAGAGCTTGGTCGGCTGCGCCAGAAGGCAGGCTTCGATGTCGCGCAGGCTCTCGCGGTAGGTCAGCTGCGCGAAGGCCATGCAGAGAAACTGGTCGACACAGCGGAAGGTGCGCGCATTGAAGTCGCCGCGATACTTTGTCACCAGCCGACGAAAGGTATGCCACGGGGCGAGCTCCATCACTTGAGCGAAGACGAGTTTTCCAGCGTACATAGGCACCTCCCGGATGGACCCCGGAAGATTGCCGATTCGGTGGAACGGCGTTCAAGTCGGTGACACCGAAAAATCGTTTCAACCTCATGTTATCCATGCATTTCTGACACACTATTGTGAAATCTGTCGGACACTACTGATGAGAACCATTTCCAACGAAGTGGTAAGCAAGGGTGGTCCCGGCCATGCTCCGGGATCAAACCACGAGGAGGTCGACGTGCGAAGCTGTTATCAGAGATTGGGCCTGGTAGTCCTGTTGGGCGTTATCTGGGCTACGGACGTCCACGCCCTAAGAAGCATGCGCGAGGATCCCGTCCAGGTCGCGCGCTGGAACCAGTTCGCGGAGGAGTTGTACCACGTCCATCTGCAGCTTACGGACGGCAGGGAGATCGTCACGGAAGAACGCGTTGGCGGCTACGCGGGAGACCCGGGGTTCTACCGGGAAGTTCGCTACCTGGACTCCGGGGACCTAAGGCCCCTCAGTCGAATCTGGTGGGAGCGGGCACAGGAAAACACCGTACATCTGATCCAGGTGTTCTTCCATGATGCCAATGGCCAGGTTGCGTATGACTATCTGGCCATGTTTCTCCCCCGCTTCCGCAACGCGCCCATCCTGACATTGGTCAACCTGCACCAGCACACAGAAGGGCTGCACGCCTTCCGGCAGTTCGATGCTTCGGGTGTCCGTATCCGGGAGGTTTGCAGGGGAACGTACGACGACAGGCCGGTGCATATTTCGCTCGAGCCTTACGAACTGGTCTCCGGGGGGCATACGCCGCCGGCTGTCAGAACAGAGGATGCGGATCCTTATCAACGCTGCTTTGCCGGATTGCCCCTGGCGCCGGGCGAGTGGCTTGAACCCGCTCATGCACTGCATCTTGACCAGGAGCGGACGGTCGCCGCACCCGCCCTCGAACCCCCAGAGGCGCCTGTCGGTAGTACGCCAGACCCTGCTGTCTCGAAAGCGTGGGACAGTTGGGAAGATCTTCTGGGGTGGGTCGACGCGCTCAGTGAGCGAATCACTCGGGAACCGCCGGAACCCTCGCTCCATATCCAGCGTGGCATGGCGTTCTTTGAGATGCGCCGGTTTTACGAGGCCATTGCGGACTTCGACAAGGCGCTGGAGATCGATGGGCAGGCCGACGGCGCCTACTACGGGCGGGGGCTGGCAATGGGCAGGCTGGGCCTTCTGGACGAGGCCATCGAGGACCTGACGGTCTTCATCGAGCGCAATCCGCGGAACTCGATGGCCTATACCAAACGGGGCGTCCGGTATATCTGGAAGGGCGATAACGAGAGCGCGTTCAGCGATCTCATCCGGGCCATCGATCTGGATCCGAACAATGCAGAAGCGCATGACGATCTCGGCGTCGTATATGCACAGCGGCGCGAGTTCGGCAAGGCCATCGAGCACTTTCGCGCTGCGATCCGCATCGATCCCACCTATCAGAAGGCATACCACAATCTCGCCCTGGCCTACCTTTTGGTCGACGAACACGGGCTTGCCCTGCAGGCAGTGGATCTTGCGCTGGCGTTGAGCCCCAACGCGCGTGGCTCGATGCAGCTCAAGGCGGAGGTGCTGGGGGCCATGGGGCAGGAGCAGGAGGCGCGTACGCTACGAGACGAGGCAGAGTGGTTGCCCGAGGGCAACTGGCACGAACGGGCACCCATTGAGTAGAGATGCATGACACTGGAGTTTAACCATGGGAAGCGGTTAAGGGGTCAAGTCTAGCAATGTATAGTAATTGGAGAAGGATCCAGGAACTTCATTCTCCTCACAGATCAGGAGATCACGCCTCTGAGGGAATGACCGGGTCGGATCACTGCAACCATCTGGCTCTGGCCCCAAACCGACTGGATTTACAGGTAAACCCGGCCGGATAAACGGCACTCCCTCGAGTCAGGGTGCAAGGAAGTCCTGTCTCCAGCGTGGCCCGAATCACCATGTCAGGCCAGGATTGTCCGGGCACAACAGAGCGTGAATCCAGTAGAATCTTACGCCTCTGCCCTGACGCAAATCGATCACACCGAGGCCGTTCGATGCCCAGCGCCCTACCCAACCAGGATTGTCGC
>JBLRWT010000174.1:0-5159 GCA_047921095.1 Wenzhouxiangella sp.
CACCGATACCGCGTTGCAGTGGCTTGGCGATGCCTGTCCGGAAGCCGGTGCGGTGGATCTGGCCGACGCGCTGGCATTGACCACCGACGCGCCGCTGGCCGCGCGCGATCTGCTGGCCTCCGAGGGCCTCTCCTTTGGACGCGAAGTACTTGACGGGCTGCTGGGATTGACCCAGGGTCAGCCCGTTACCAGTGTCATGACGGATCGCTGGCTTCAGCCTGCGGAGTTGACCTGGCGCTGGCTGGCCGTCTGGACTGGCGTGCTGATGCATCATGGCCAGGGACTGGATTCCGGACGCTTGCCCTCGGGTCTGACCTTGCCAACAGTCAACAATCGCGCCCTTGGAAGCCTGTGGGAAAGCGCTTTGCGCGGACAGGCACTGACTCGAACCAGCGCGCGCCAGGATCTCCTGATGACCAAATGGCTGCTAGAATGGACAGCGTCGAACCACCCGGAAAAATGAGTCCATGGCCCAGAAAGGCATCCTTTCCTACAACATCGAAACCAAGCAGGAACTGTACGCGGCCTACATGCCGTTTCTGACTCACGGGGGGCTGTTCGTACCGACAAAAAAGGACTTCAGGCTGGGTGATGAAGTGCTGATTCTGCTCAGTCTTCTCGGTGAGGAACGGATCGCCATTCCCGGAACGGTCGCCTGGATCACGCCGGCAGGGTCTCAGCACAACATCAACGCTGGTGTCGGCGTTCACTTTGGCGACAGCCCTGAGGGCAGCCAGGCCAAGAACACGATCGCCTCACTGCTGGCCGGCATGCTCGAAAGCGACCGTCCGACCCACACGATTTGAAGAGTTGATCAATCCCGAGTCTATTCAGGGGCGAGCCGGGACTTGCCCAAGACCAATTCGATTGCATTCCCGGCCTCTTCCAGCTGTTCCATCGGAGTATAGAAGTGGGGCGAAAGCCGCACCAGCGATCCACGCACGGCTGCATGAATGCCCTGCTGGGACAGGGCTGCAACCAGTTTTTCGGCGGCCAGCCCTGCGACCCGGAAGCTGACAATGCCGGCTCGCCGCGACCGGGCGACCGGGGTGATCATCTCCACTCGCGGCAAGGCCGACAGTCGTTCAATCAGCCAGCCAGTGCGATCAAGCAAGGCCTCACCCACGGCCTCCAGCCTGTTCTCCAGCAGCAAGCCCAGCGCGGCGTTGAGACCGTGGATGCCCGCACTGTTCAGGGTGCCAGGTTCGAAACGCCGGGCGCCGGCGGGGGGTGTCCAGTCCGGCCGTTCGAAGTTGAAGGGATCGTGAAACATGCGCCAGCCCGGCTCGGTTACCCTGAGTTGCTCGCGTGCAGTTGGCCTCGACCAGAACAAGGCCATGCCTTCCGGAGCAAGCAGCCATTTGTGGGATCCGGCAACGACAAAGTCCGCGCCCGATTGGTTGATATCGAAAGGCAGCGCGCCAAGATGCTGGATCGCGTCAATGCAAAACAGGGCGCCGTGACGCTTGCAGGCGGCGCCAAGGCGTTCGAGGTCGAGTCTCAGGCCTGATTCGTACTGGACGGAGGAGACGGCCAGCAGCCGCGTCGAGGGATCCAGTGCTTCGATCAGTGAATGCTCTGGATCCGACCGATCCAGCCTGACCGCTCGCGCATCGACACCCTGAGCCTGCAGCGCTTGCCAGGCCAGGCGATTGGACGGAAATTCGCAGGCCGGGAAAACCACGCTGTCGCCCGGCCGCCAGTCGAGTCCGCGTGCGATCCGGTTCAATCCAGTGGACGTGTTGGCGACCAGGGCCATATCATTGGCGTCGTCGGCGCCCAGCAGTTGCGTGGCCCGTGTGCGAAGCTGGGCTTCTGTCTCGAGCCACCTGCCGTAGCCCATCGGTCCATGGCTGGCATTGTCTTCCACGAAGCCTCTCATCGCCTGAATCACGGCCTCCGGCCATGGCGAAATCGCGGCATGATTGAGCCAGGTATGGCGCCGAATCACCGGAAACTGCTCCGCCTCTGCTGCGGTCTGATGCAAGGGACTATCCATTGCCCCATCTTAACGAACAACGCATGTCATGAAATTGATCGTCCGCAAGGTATCCACGTGACCCGGCATGCCCGTGAGCCTGGCGCGACCGGATGGACGGTGCCGCGCAGAAGCGGATCGGGTCAATGAAGTCAATCATTCACATCGACATGGATGCATTTTTCGCCAGTGTCGAGCAGCACGACAATCCTTCGTTGCGGGGACGACCTGTGATGGTGGGCGGTGGCGCGCGACGGGGTGTTGTGGCAGCGGCCAGTTACGAAGCGCGCCAGTTCGGCGTTCGGTCCGCCATGCCTGGCAGCGTGGCGCGGCGACTTTGCCCGCAAGGCATCTTCGTTCCATCGCGGTTTGCCCGCTATCGTGAGGTGTCTGGTCAGATCTTCGCTGTTTTTCACGAACTGACCGACCATGTCGAGGGGCTGAGCCTGGATGAGGCTTTTCTGGATGTCAGTATGCAGGTGCAAGCCGGGATGACGATCCTGGACATTGGACGTGAACTCAAACGCAAGATCGGCCACCTGACCGGATTGACCGCATCGGTCGGAATGGCGCATAACAAATTACTGGCCAAGCTGGCGTCGGACTATGACAAGCCCGATGGTTTTGTCCATGTTGCACCTGAGGAGGTCCGGCGATTTCTGGATCCGCTGCCGGTGCGCCGCTTGTGGGGTATTGGTCCAAAGAGCACCGGACGCTTGCACGATGCGGGAATTTTCACCGTCGGACAATTGCGCAAGAGCAGTTCGGATGTCCTGAGCAATCTGTTTGGTCCGTCAGGGCCGGATTTACGCCTCCGTGCCGCCGGGATCGACGAGCGACCCGTCAAATCCAGTCGGGTTCGCCGCTCGATCAGTCAGGAAACGACGTTTGATCGCGATCTGCACGAAGTCGAATCGTTGACGGCCGTCATCATCGAACAGGCGCAGCAGGTGGCGGCCACTTTGGTTGCCAAGCAGCTTCACGCCAGAACCGTCACTCTGAAGCTGCGATCGGCCGGTTTTTCGACCATCACCCGCAGCGAATCACTGCCGGGCTATACGCGCGACCCGAAGGTGATCGCCGAGGTGGCCAGCGGTCTGCTCACCAACTGGGCCGGCTGGCGCAATGCCTTTGCCGTCCGCCTGATCGGTGTCGGTGTTTCAGGACTGGTTGCACACCCTGAACAAGCCGATCTGATTTAGGAGATACCGGGAAGAAGTGACAGGGAAGAGGGGGAAGATCAAAGAATCCGCCTCCCTTTTCACCTTTCACCTTTCACCTTTCACATCGGTTCAATCAGTCAGCCGAGCTTTTGGGCTCTCCGAACTGGTCGCGCAGCTCACGGCGCAGGATCTTTCCGACGTTGGTCTTGGGCAGTTCGTCGACGAACTCCACGTACTTCGGCACCTTGTAACCAGTCAGCTCCTTGCGGCAGTGATCGCGCAGTTCCTTGACGGTGAGGCTGTCGTCCTTGCGGACCACGACGACCTTGACCGCTTCACCCGATTTTTCGTCCGGTGTGCCGATCGCGCCAACCTCCAGCACCTTCGGGTGCTCGGCGACGATACCCTCGATTTCGTTGGGATAGACGTTGAAGCCGGAGACCAGGATCATGTCCTTCTTGCGATCGACGATGTAGAAGTAACCGTGCTCATCCATTTTGGCCATGTCGCCGGTCTTCAACCAGCCTTGGTCATCAAGCACCCTGGCAGTCTCTTCGGGTCGCTCCCAATAGCCCTTCATGACCTGCGGGCCGCGGATACAAAGCTCGCCCGTTTCACCGGCGGGCAAGGGATTGCCTTCGGTATCGATCACACGGCATTCAGTCGAGGAAATCGGAAGCCCGATCGCACCGTTGTAATCGGTCAGGGTCATCGGGTTGATACAGGCCGCCGGCGAGGTTTCGGTCAGGCCATAGGCTTCGATCAGCGGCACGCCGGTCACCTTCTTCCATTTTTCCGCCACGGCTCGCTGCACGGCCATGCCGCCACCGAGGGTCATGCGCAGTTCGGAAAAATCCAGATCGCTGAAACCCGGGGTGTTGAGCAGGCCGTTGAAAAGCGTATTGACGCCGGTGATCGCTGTGAATTTGACCTTTGAGAGCTCTTTGACGAACCCCGGCATGTCACGCGGATTGGTAATCAGGACATTGCGACCGCCAAACTTGAGGAAGACCAGGCAGTTGGCCGTCAGGGCGAAGATATGATAGAGCGGCAAGGCCGTAATGATGGTCTCTTCGCCGTATATCACCCGTTCTCCAAGCCAGGCCGACGATTGCTGCATATTGGCCACCATGTTGCCATGGGTCAGCATCGCACCTTTCGATACGCCGGTGGTGCCACCGGTGTATTGCAGGAACGCCAGGTCTTCATGGGTCAATGGCGTCGGCGCCAATGTTTCACCGGCACCCTGGCTCAGAACCTGTCGGAAGGGGATGGCGCCAGGCAGCTTGAACTTCGGCACCATTTTCTTGACGTGGCGCAGGACGAAATTCATGATTGGACCCTTGGGGAAACCAACCATATCGCCGATGGAGGTCAATACGATATGCTCTATCTGGGTGTCTTCGACCACTGCCTCGAGGACATTGGCAAAGTTTTCCACGATCACGATGGCGCGCGCGCCTGAATCCTTGAGCTGATGCTTGAGCTCGCGAGCGGTGTAGAGCGGGTTGGTGTTGACCACCACCAGGCCAGCTCTCAATGCGCCAAAAACAGCGATTGGATACTGCAGGATATTCGGCATCATGATGGCGATCCGGTCACCTGGCTTCAGCCCCAGGGCCCGCATGCGTGCGCCGAAGGCTCGACTGTATTCATCGATCTGCCGATAGGTCAATTCGGCACCGAAGTTCACGAAAGCCACTTTGTCGGCGTATTCCGTGCAACTCTTGTCGATGACATCGACCACCGAGTTGAATTCGGTCATATCGATTTCGGCTGGAACAGCCGCCGGGTACTCGTCAAGCCAAGGTTTGTCTGACATCGTCCTGCCCTTATGTGTGTTCCGACACTCTACAGCGCCAAGCTTGGCACAAGCAATGCCCTCAAGACAAGCTAGGGAGCCTCTGAATAACTCTGCACGGGCGCGACGGGTCTTTGCGGGAGTCTCCGGCTTGGCTTGGGCGAGCGCGGTTTGGTCATTCCAAATGAGCGAGCCCAAACGAGGCGGAGGCCCCGCA
>JBLRWT010000175.1:0-5083 GCA_047921095.1 Wenzhouxiangella sp.
GCCGAAGCCGGAGTACGGTCCTCTGACCAGGGATCAATCAAGGCCGCAGCTTCGGCCAGGGTCAGCGTCGCGTTATCGAACTGTTGCCGTTGCACCTGCACTTCTCCGAGGGTGCGCAGGGCCCGGGCGCGGTTGAGCGCGCTGACCGGGTCACCGCCGGCTTCCTGATGTGTCAGGTAGGCCAGCGCTTCTTCACCAATGCCATCGAGCAGGTCGAGCCGGCCGAGCGGTCGAAGCTGGTCGGCGAAATCACCGAGCATGAACTGGATCAGTTGCTCGGCATCGTTGCGGCGCAGTTCGGCCAGATCTCGCGCCGTTTCCGCCTCGGCCCGTTCCAGCCGGGCCTCGCCCAAGCCGTAGAGCGCCATAACCACGCCTGCGATCAGGGCGACAGTGACCAGGGCAGCCGCCGTACTGGCCAGCGCGTGTCGATTCAGGAAACAGCCGATCCGGTACCAGCCGGTATCGGGCATGGCGGTGACCGGCTCGCGCTGGGTCCAGCGCCTCAGGTCATCGGCCAGGGCGGCCGCCGACGCATAACGTTGTTCACGGTCCGTTGCCATGGCCTTGAGCGCAATGGCCCGCAGCGCCTCGGGCAGATTCTTGAGGCTGGCATCAGTTGGCGCCGCCGCGGTCCGGCCGTCGCTGCCCATTCCCATGCTTCGGGCCAGGTGGTCACGCGCGGTCGAGCTGACAAATCGGTCCGTGGGTTCCGGGAAACCGCCCGCTTCGCTGATCAGGCACTGGGCCAGGACCGCGCCGAGGGCATAGACATCACAGCGGGCATCAATGCCGGATGCATCCGGGTTGAGCTGTTCGGGCGCCATGTAGGCGCGGGTGCCGGCGCCATCGCCGCTTGTGCTCGTCGACGCCGACCTGCCCGCTGCACTGACCGCCACGCCGAAATCGATCAGCTTGGGCTGAGCGCGCCCGTCGACCTGGCTGACCAGCAGGTTGGCCGGCTTGATGTCACGGTGAATCAGGCCGCGCTGGTGCGCATGCTGGACGCCCGAGCAGATTTCGATCAGCAGTTCGGCCAGGTCTTTCAGACTGGTCGGGTGACGTTCCAGGTAGTCGTCCAGCGGCTCGCCGGGCACGTACTCCATGGCGAAGAACAGGCCGCCATCCGGCAGGCGGCCGGCATCGTAAATCTGGGCGATGGCCCGATGCGAAAGCTGGGCCAGGGCCTGGCGCTCGATCTGGAACCAGGCTTCGGCCACCGGCGAGGTATTGGCCGCGAGCATCACCTTGATGGCCACTTCCCGCTGCAAGGGCTCAAGCTGGTCAGCCAGCCACACCAGGCCCATGCCGCCTCGACCCAACTGACGCTTGAGCCGGAAAGGTCCCAGCCGCTGACCCGTACGCCACTGGATATGACTTTCCGGCAGAGACGCCCAGTCATCCAGCAGGGTGTCGGGCCGGGTCAGGTCATCAGACGGCGTTTCAGGCTCACTCAAAACATTGCTCCCCTTTGGACATTGATTCCCGGATCGGCAAGGCGCCGGTCAATCAGCAGGCAGAGTAGCAGTCGGCCCACGGGTGGGCAAGGCCTGAGGTCAGTGGTCAGTGGTCAGTGGTCAGTGGTCAGTGTTTTGGTTCGTTGGTTCGTTTGGTGTTTTGGTTCGGGGTTTTCCTTGCTCCTTGCTCCTTGCTCCTTGAGCCTTACGTTAACCTAATGCTAATGTCCACGCTCCTACCCATTACAAGAACCCTCCCGGAGCTCCTGTCGACCTTGGCATCGCACACGACTGTCCTGCTGCAGGCGCCGCCGGGTGCGGGCAAGACCACCCAGGATCCGCCGGCGCTGCTCGATGCTGCCTGGCGTGATGATCGGAAGATCCTGGTGCTTGAGCCACGGCGCCTGGCGGCGCGCACCGCCGCCCGCTTCATGGCCCGGGCGATGGGCGAACCGATCGGGCAGACGGTGGGCTACCGGGTGCGGCTGGAATCGAAGGTGTCGGCGGTCACGCGTATCGAGGTGGTCACCGAGGGCATCCTGACCCGGATGATTCAGTCCGACCCGGCCTTGAGTGATTATGCGGCCGTGCTGTTCGACGAGTTCCACGAGCGCTCCCTGCACGCCGACCTGGGTCTGGCGCTGGTGCGTGAATCGCAGCAGGCCTTGCGCGAGGACCTGCGGATACTGGTGATGTCGGCCACGCTGGATGTGGAGCCACTGGCTCGTCTGCTCGACAATGCACCGCTGGTTCGCTCCGAGGGGCGCTCATTTCCGATCGACATTCAATACCGACCGGCTGCTGCCGGTCGCGATCCGCTGACCCACACGGTCGCAACGATCAGGCACAGCCTGGCAGCAGACAGTGGCTCGATGCTGGTGTTCCTGCCTGGGGTTGGCGAGATCAAACGCATCGCCGAACGACTGGCCGACGATCTGCCTGGAAACGTCTTGCTGACCCCGCTTTACGGCGACCTGTCAGGCCCCGACCAGGACGCGGCAATCGCGCCGGCGCCGGCCGGTCAACGCAAGATTGTACTGGCCACCGCAATCGCCGAATCCAGCCTGACCATTGACGGGGTGCGGGTGGTGATCGATGCCGGGCTGCAGCGTCGCTCGCGTTTTGATCCCAATAGCGGCATGAACCGTCTGGTCACGGATCGGGTATCCAAAGCCAGCGCGGATCAGCGTGCCGGGCGCGCCGGTCGACTGGAACCGGGGGTTTGTTATCGGCTGTGGTCGGCCGCGGAGCAGCAAGCCATGGCAGGGTTTGCCGCGCCCGAAATCCTCGAATCCGACCTGGCATCAATGGTGCTTGAACTGGCCCGGTGGGGCACGCGCGATCCTGGACAACTGACCTGGCTGGACCCGCCGCCGATGGCACACTGGAACCAGGCAAAAGAGCTCCTGAAATGGCTGCAGGCGCTGAATGCCTCCGGCGTCATCACTGATCATGGCCGGGCCATGCTCGACCTGGGGCTGCATCCACGCCTGGCCCACATGATCCTGCGCGGCCGGGAACGCAGCCAGGGTGTGCTCGCTGCCAACCTGGCCGCATTGTTGAGTGAACGCGACATCCTCACCGACCGGCCCGGGTGTGATCTTGCCCTCCGATACCGGGCTTTGCGCTCCAAATCGTCGTCTACAGGACATCATGCGGTCCATCGCGGCCGTCTGGCACTGGTGCGCAAGCTGGCGCGTTCTTTCAACAAGGACACCAACAGCAATGACCAGGCCGACGAAAGCGATATCGGCCGTCTGCTGGCGCTGGCCTTTCCCGACCGCATCGCCCAGGCCCGAGACCGACGCGGGCGTTTTCGCCTGAGCAATGGCCGCGGCGCGTTCCTGTTCGAGGACGACGCACTGGCGGGCGAAGCCTGGCTGGTGGCCGCCGAACTGGACGGCCAGGCGCGTGAATCGAGGATTTTCCTGGCCGCCGCGGTGCGTCAGGAAGATCTTGAGGCTGACCTGGCCCATCAGATTGTCGACAAGACCGCTGCCGAGTGGGACGAAAAGCGCGGCATGGTCGTGGCCAGTCAACGGCGCATGCTGGGCGAGTTGATCTTGAGTGAAAGACCCTTGCAGCAACTCGAACCGGCAGTCCTTGAAGCCGGGCTGCTAGATGCCGTGCGGCGCCGTGGCCTGGATGCGCTGGCATGGTCAGAGTCCACCCGCCAGTGGCTGGCACGGGCGCGCTCGGCCTGCAAACTCCGACCTGATGACTGGCCTGACTTCAGCGAGGACGCCCTGCTTGGCGAACTTGAGAACTGGCTGGGCCCTTTCCTTGCCGGCAAGCGACGCTGGTCCGACCTGGCCCGCATCGATCTGACCATGGCGCTGAAAAGCCGGCTGGATCATTCCCGGCAAAGAGAGCTGGACGAGTTGTTCCCGCCCAGCCTGACCATCCCCACCGGGCGGCAGGTTCAAATCGACTACACGGCCGAAGGCGGGCCGGTGCTGGCCTGCAAGCTGCAAAGCCTGTTCGGCCTGAGTGACAGTCCGCGCGTTGGCAAAGACGCGGTGCCGATCGTGCTGCATCTGCTGTCGCCGGCCGGACGACCGCTGGCGGTGACCGCCGACCTCAAGAGTTTCTGGGAAAACGCCTATCCGGAGGTTCGCAAGGACATGCGCGGCCGCTATCCGAAACACCCCTGGCCCGAAGACCCGCTGACCGCCCCGGCCCGCGACGGCGTCAAGCATCATCGCAAGAAGAAAGACAAAAAGCTTTTTTAACGCGAAGACGCGAAGACGCTAAGAAAGAAACGGAAAAAAAGTGAAAACGGGGAATGCTATTTTCCATTGGATTTTTTTCCTTTGCGTCTTTGCGTCTTTGCGTTCAAACGCTTTTGACCCTGTCTTTTTTCCCTTTCCTTCGCGTTAAAAAGCTTTACTTCAGCAAGGCAAGTAATGGCGTCTGGCACGGCGTGTCGCTATGGTCAGTCAATGGACGCTCAAGCGGATAATTTGGAGGCTGGCCATGAGGCCTGATCGGCGTCTTGGGCCGGTTGGCCGTTGGGCCGTCAGTCTGGTTGCTCTGACGGGTTTGCTGGTGTGGCTCGACCCGGCCAGCATCGCAGCCGAAATCCGCCGCCTGGACAGTCGCTGGCTGCTGCTGGCCTTGCTGGTCAACGTCAACCAGATGGTCATTTCGGCCTGGCGCTGGCGATTGACCGCTCACCGCCTGGGCTTGAGTCTTCCCTGGCGTCGTGCCCTGGCCGACTATTACCTCGCCAGCTTTGCCAACCAGGTTCTGCCCGGCGGCGTGCTGGGCGATGCCTGGCGCGCTCAGCGCCACGGCAGCCAGAGCCATCATCAGGGGGCCGCCTGGCGAGCGGTGATCATCGAGCGTGGTTCCGGCCAATTGACCGTCGTTGTGCTGGCGCTGGCCGTGCTGGGCCTGTCGCCCGCCTGGCGACCGGCGCTCGCCGGACTGTGGCCGGCAGCGGCGATTTTTGCCGGTCTGATCGGGCTGGCGCTGGTGATCGTGCTGGTGCTGACGTTCCAGAATTCCTCCAACCTCGCCAGCGCCTATGGCATCGCGGTGACGGGCGCTGTCACGATTGATACGCTGCTGATGGCGGTGCTTTTGGTGGGCGTGTGGAAATGGCGCTGGTGGTATGCCGCGCC
>JBLRWT010000176.1:0-5083 GCA_047921095.1 Wenzhouxiangella sp.
GCAGCAGTGGCGTGCCGAGACAATTGCAACCCGACTGCAGGGACGAGCACGGAGACGGGCACAGAGAATTGAAAAACCGTCATGGAAAGCAGAGAATATAAGATGTCATAGCAAGTATGACGGAATGTTCGGTAGCGGAATGGCAGCCGTGCCGAACAATCAACGACCTGGGGCACAAGGGGCTTTGGCGAGCCGCCTGCAGGCGGTATGGGTGGCAGTGTATGCGTGTGGCAATGTTGACTTCGACGCTTGGTTTTGGCCATGTCAAGGCCGCCGAGGCGATCGACGAAGGGCTGCGAGACCGCGGCATCGGAATCAAGGTCGATCATATCGACTTCTGGTCCCTCATGGATGACACGGTGGCCAGCGCCATCAAGGAAGGCTATCTGAGCCTGGTCACCGGCGACCCGGAACTATGGGACCGGCTACACAGTCTGGATCGAACCCAGTGGAAGGCCTTTCTCAGAAAGCCGGTCAGCCCGGGTTCGCTGAGCACCGTGTGCGCCGAGGTGCTGGAGAAATGGTTTCCGGATTACAGCGGCTTTCCCGCGACTGGCCGCAACCTCGACCAGACCCTGGCCTTGAACCTGTTGGCAACTTATGGCGCCCCGTCAGCGGCCCCCCGCAACCTGGTCAGGCGCGGGCTTATCCTTTGGATGCACCGGCTTCTGGTGAGCCGGCTCAAATCGAAGCTGCAACGCGACAAGGCTGACCTGATCGTTGCCACCCAGGTGATGCCGGCGTCCCTGCTTGCCTTGCTGAAACGCCGCGGCGACCTGAGAGACCTGCCGGCGGTTGCGGTTCTGACCGACTATGGAATCCATCCGTTCTGGCTCAAATCACGAATCGAGCATTATTGCGTGGCCACCAGAGCACTGGCCGAGGAATTGCGCCGTAAAGGGGAGGGGCTCAGCACCACCATTACCGGCATCCCGCTCAAGAAGGGCTTTGAACAGCCCATTGCCCAGGCCGTGGCCCGCAATCAACTGGACATTGGTGGATCAAGCCCGGTGGTTCTGATTACCGGCGGCGGTTACGGTATCGGCGCGGCAGAAAGCCTGCGCGTCATGCTCGAAGCGGGACTGGACTGCCAGATCCTGGTTGCGGCCGCCATCGCCCCCGAGAAGGAACTGCGGAAGCTGCGCGAAATCTGTGGGGATCGGCCACGCCAGGTCCGGATCTTTCGCCACCGCAGCATGTCCACGCTGGTTCGGGCAGCCGATATCGTGGTGGGCAAGCCCGGCGGACTCAGTGTCGCCGAGGCATTGGCCTGCGGGCGACCCTTCTTCGCAGTCCGTTGCCTGGGTGGACAGGAAAGCTACAACGTCTCGTTCCTCCGTCAAAATGGCGTCGGCGGCCTTTGTGCTCACACCGCGCTTCTTGGCCAATTGCGCAGCTGGATCCGCGATCCGCAAGCGCTGATGCATGTCAAGGCAAGAGCCTGGCACCTGGGCAACCGCAAGAGTACGCAGCGGGTTGTGGATGTGATCTCGACCGAGCTGAGGCGGCGACAGCAGATCAGGAGACAATCATGAAACGATGGCTGTGGCGACCGATCAACCTGGCCATGCGCGGCATCGAGTCGATCTACCAGCGAGCTCACGGGCTCGAGCCGGTGGGGCCGTTGCTTTATGTTCGCAAGACACGTTATTCCGGGCCTGTTCGAGAGCTGGCCGATGGAACCCAGCTGCGGCGGGGGGAGCCCGTTGGCGAGCTGCATTTCAATAATCGCGGGCTCGAGCAGGCCCAGCGCGGCGGAGGCCATCACGGCTTTGTCTTCGCCCGGCTGATGCTGCAGGCGCTGGCCAGCCTGGCGCAAGCTGCTCGCCAGGATGCCGGATTGAAATCGGTAACCGGGTTCCACGGCGTGACCTGGATTCGGCCGCACGGCAACCGCGTCGGTTTCGAGGCGCGCCAATTGCCCTCGGGCTGGCGTACCTGGCTTCTGGGCTGGTATTTTCGCCTGGTCCTGTATGCCTTCAATCCTTCATCACTAAGGGAGACCGACCGTCAAAGCGACCGTCAAACCGGTCGTCACAAGGCCAGTCAATCCAGTCGCCGAGTGGCTCGCCGCCTGGAGGTCTACGAGTTCTGGCTTTCACGTGAGCAATTGCTGGAAAAGTTCGATCGATGACCCTGATTCGCGGTCTCAGCGCTGATCCCGCCCTGGCTCCATTGCGCAGGCTTGACCAGGCCGCCGATCGTGTCGTCCTGACATTCGATGACGGTCCGGATCCAGACTATACGCCGAAGATCCTCGATGCCTTGCGCCAGGCCGGGGTGACGGCAACTTTTTTCGTCATCGCCAGCGAAGCGCTGAATCACCCCCGAATCATCCATCGAACCCTGGCCGAAGGCCATTCCATTGGCAGCCACGGATGGATCCATCGCCACCCGTGGTTGCAGACGGCCAATACTGCACGTAAACAAGTGGAGGCGGCCAGCTACGCACTGGCCGAATTGATTGGGCGACAGGTCAGATGGTTCCGTCCGCCTCACGGTGCGCTGCGCCCCAGCATGAGGCAGGCAGCGGCAAAACACGATCAGCGAATCGTTCTGTGGTCGAAAAGCGCACTGGACTGGGGGCCGTGGGCAACGGCCGCCAGCGTGACCAGGCGCCTGCAGGTCGTGGCGGGGGGGGACATCGTGCTGATGCACGATGGCCGCAATCGACATAATCGACCCGAACTCGTCCTGCAGGCGCTACCCGAGTTCGTTTCCTACCTGGCAGACCATCGCTTGAGGGCCATGCCACTGCGCTAGCGCCTTCAGTCTTCCCTGAGGAGCCTCTGAATAACGAGGCCCTTAACTGCCAACGGCTTCGCCGCCGTTGACGTGGATGGTCTGGCCGGAGATGTATGACGCATCCCGTGACGCCAGGAATACATAGGCCGGTCCGACTTCCGATGGCTGACCGGGCCGGCCCACCGGGGTTGACTTGCCGAAGCTGACAATGTGCTCGTCATCGAAACTTGCCGCGATCAACGGCGTCCAGATGGGACCGGGCGCGACCGCATTCACCCGGATACCGCGCGATACCAGGTCGTCGCTCAACGCCTGCGTGAAGCTGGCAATTGCGCCCTTGGTCGCGGCGTAGTCAATCAGGTATTTGCGACCCTGGTAGGCGACGACGCTGGAGGTATTGATGATGCAATCGCCAGACCTGAGATGCGGAATCGCTGCATGTGTCAGGTAAAACATCGCGAGTATATTGGTCTGGAAGGTCCGTTCGACCGTATCCAGATCAATTTCCTCGATCCCGTCTCGCACGTGCTGCTCGCCAGCATTGTTGACCAGGATGTTCAGTTGCTTGAACTGCCGCATGACGCGGTCCAGAGCGGACTTGGCGAACTTGCGATCGCCGATATCACCTCTGATCAACAGACAATCAGCACCTTCGGCTTCGACCATTTTGCGTGTGATCTCGGCATCTTCATCCTCCTCCAGGTAGATGACAGCAACATTCGCACCTTCCCGGGCAAAGTGCACAGCCGCCGAGCGGCCGATTCCGGAATCGCCACCGGTAATCAGGGCGACCTTGTCCTTGAGCTTGTCACTTCCCCGGTAGCTGGACCGAATCGTTTCCGGTTCCGGGGACATGGCCGACTGGTCGCCTGGCAACTCCTGATCTTGAGGGGGCAAGTCCTCCTTCGCCAATCGTTCCTTATCCATCAGTCATCTCCTTTTGTGGGCTCAAGGCTCAATTGGCCTCAGCGTTTCGAGGCGCGAAAGCGCAAGGTGAAGTGATCCAGAGTGCCGGGAAGGGGGCGACTCGGATCCAGTCTATCCACATCGATCATCTCGAATTGCTGTCGCTCCAGTAGTGCGGCAAGTGTTGCGCTGGCCACCAGCAGAACAAGATGCCTGGCAGGACAAACGGCCGTGCCTGCGCTGAACGGGACCAGCGGCATGTTGCTTGCCGGTCGCTCCGGATCCCAAAGCTCCGGTGCAAAGCGATTGGCCTCGGCCAGTCGCTCTTCATCCCGATGAAAGTAGGGAGCGAAAATCGCGACACTGGTACGAGCCGGCATCAGCCCCGCGCGCCAGTTTGTTTCGCGCGTGGTTTCACGCAAGATGACGGGCGTCGTCGGCCAGAGACGCAGGGCTTCCAGCACCGTCGCCCGCAGGAACGGGAGATACTGCCTCCCCGAACCGGGACGGGTCTCCACCTCGGCTCTTGCCTGCTCTGCCTGGTCTGGATGGGTTGACAGGAGCGCCAGGCCGCGAAATGTTGTCATGCCGGCCGGATCAAAGGCAAACATCCAGTGTGAAATCTGATCTTCAGGGCCGATATCATCGCCGTTCGGGACACGTGCAATCAGCTCGGCCAGGCTACCGGGCTCGGCCTTGTCCAGATACATCCGGATACGTTCATGAAACGCCTGACGCAGGGCGCTTCGCTTGGGGTGCAGGAATGCCCAGTTGGCATCCTTGCGAAGTCGGTCGATCATCTCCCTCAGCTCATCATCGTCGCGGGCCTGACTGCCCAGGATGACGCGCCGAACGATGGGGAACCAGGCGTTCTCGAACCGTTCCCATCCGAGCTCGCGCGGGTCACCGAGCCCGGACAGCAGCCGTTCGACCTCCTCGTCGACGATTTCCACCATCGCCTGGGCCAGTTGGTGAACTGGCATGTCATTGCCGAGCACGGCCTCGTTGAACCTTCGCCGTCGTGTGCGTTCCGGACCGTGGGAGATCAGTACACCCTTGGGCTGGAAATGGGCCAGGGCCGCTTTCTTTTCCGCGCTGGCCGGCGCAAATGGTTCCGGCGTACCCTCCAGAACGTGCCGGACGTGGTCCGCACCAAAAACGAGCGCCTGGTTCCGGCCGGGAATGCGAAGCATCAGCGGTCCCTCGCCGTACTTCTTGCGCATGCGCTTCATGCATTCGACGGCCGTCGTATTGGCATCCAGGCGCTCGGCCATTCCGAGAACTCTGGGACGCCGAATGATGACGCCCTTCGAGATCATCGGCAGCAGCACGGCTCTTGCAACCGCGAGGGTATCTTTCACCGAGGCAGTCGGAATTGAAGGGATTGCCTGCTGGTCACTTTCACCCTTCGCTTCTCTGCCTGCATTCCTGC
>JBLRWT010000177.1:0-5079 GCA_047921095.1 Wenzhouxiangella sp.
CTGTTCATGGCCATTGCCGAGCACATGGGCACGGCACTGCAGAAGACCGCGTGGTCGGCCAACATCAAGGAGCGGCTGGATTTTTCCTGCGCCCTGTTCGATCGGGATGGCCGGCTGGTCGCCAACGCCCCCCATGTCCCGGTGCATCTCGGTTCCATGGGCGAGAGTGTACGCGCCGTGATTGCCGAGCACAGCCCGAAGATGAAAGCGGGTGATGTCTATCTTCTCAACAATCCGTACCAGGGCGGCACCCACCTGCCTGACCTGACCGTCATCAGCCCCTGCTTTGATGACGACGGCCGAATCCTTTTCTTCACCGCAAGCCGGGCCCATCACGCTGACATCGGCGGCATCACGCCCGGCTCGATGCCGCCGGATAGCCGGCACATTGACCAGGAAGGGGTCTTGCTGACCAATGTACTGGCGGTTTCCGAGGGGCGCCTGCAAGAGCAGTCGCTACGGGATCTGTTCAGCGCCGGCCCCTACCCTGCGCGCAATGTCGATCAGAACATGAGTGACCTGCGCGCTCAGATCGCGGCCAACGCGCGTGGCATCCGCGAACTCAAGGAAATGACGGCGCATTTCGGACAGGACGTCGTCGAAGCCTACATGGAACATGTCCAGCACAATGCCGCCGAGCAGGTTCGGCGCGTGATCGATCGGCTCGAAGACGGCCACTGGATCAAGCAGATGGATACCGGCGCCCAGGTTGAAGTGCGGGTCACGGTCGACCGTGAAAAACGCACGGCCGTGATCGATTTTTCCGGCACCAGCGACCAGCAGCCCGACAATTTCAATGCACCGGCCGCGGTAACGCGCGCCTGCGTACTGTACGTGCTGCGCACGCTGGTCGCTGACGATATCCCGCTGAACGACGGTTGCATGGTGCCAATCGAACTGGTGATTCCGGAAGGCAGCTTGCTCAACCCGACCCACCCGGCCGCCGTGGTCGCCGGCAACGTGGAAACCAGCCAGGTCATCGCCGATACCCTGCTGGCGGCCATGGGCGTGCTGGCCAACAGCCAGGGCACGATGAACAATCTCACCTTCGGCAACGAGCGCTATCAGCATTATGAAACGCTGTGTGGCGGCGGTGGCGCCGGCGACGGCTTTGACGGTTGCGATGCCGTTCATGTCCACATGACCAACAGCCGACTGACCGACCCGGAGATCCTCGAGAGTCGCTTTCCCGTCTTGCTCGAAGGTTTTTGCATTCGGCCCGATTCGGGCGGGGCGGGAAAATGGCGGGGCGGACATGGCGCCGAGCGCCGCATCCACTTCCTCGAACCGATGACGGTGGCTCTTCTCGCCAATTCACGCCGGGTGGCACCCTCGGGTCTCAAGGGCGGCGCAAGCGGCAAGACCGGGCAGGCGCGGATCGAACGGGCGAACGGCGACAAACTGAAACTTGCGGGTGCCGATCAAGCCGAAGTGGCTGCCGGCGACACGCTGGTCATTCAGACCCCGGGTGGTGGTGGTTTCGGGCCGGCTGCCTGATTGCAGATAATCAGGTAAAGGGTGTCAGCCGACGCCAAAGGGCATCGGCGAGCAGGTAAAGCATGAGCCCGGATAGCGCGCCAAGGGCAAGGCCGAGTTCTTCGGGCAGGCTGGGCATCAAGCCATCAACCACCCCGGCCATCCAGAAGAAACCAAAACCCAGGCTCTGCCAGACAAAGCTCAATGCACCGAAAGCCGAATCACCCGGCCCGAGATTCAACGACAGGATCAGGCCCAAGGCCAGGCCGGCCAGGATGGCAATACAGAGGAACGGATTGGCCAGAAGGCGTTGGCCCATGGGCACCCTGCGACGGGTCGGTGATCGCATCATTCGGTCATCCTCGATATCGGCAGTATGGGGTTGCATTCTGATGACCCACTCTATGGTGACACAGCGTGGGGCTGACGGCACTGTTTGGCTGTAACCAGCAACAGCGCGCCAAGCATCGGAGCGACGAGAAGAACCTGGTCAAGACGGTACTGCCCAGCAGGCCAGGCCAGCACAACCGACCCCGTAACCAGGCCTGCAAGCAGGAGGTACATGCTTGCTCGCTTGACGCGCATCATGCCGGGCGCCAGGAAAATCAGCCACAAGGGATTGAGCAACAGCACCATCCCGTTGCGCCAGGTTGCTTCATGCCCGGAGGCCAACCACATCAGCAACACCAGCGTCCCGGCGATGCCAGAGGCCAGCAGCCCAAGCCGCCATGGCAAGCGATGCCGGAACTCGCGCCCCGACAGGCCCGGCCAGGCGATCAACAGGGCCAGCCCCAAACCTATCGCCAGAGAATGCAGCCAGGTGCCTTGCGGTGTGGCCGGCGGCCGGTGCGAGCTCCCTGCGTACAGGACCTGGTCATCAAGCACCAGCGGCTCGCCGGCAATCTGGGTCGTAGCCGCCCATTGCGCCAGACTGGCTGGCAGAAAGCCTTCTTCCCAGGCGTTACGCTGATGGTCAATGAGGGGGCCGAGCAACAGCATCATGCCGGTATGCAGCCAGAATTGCTGCTCGGTCAGTCGGCGGGTATGATCCCGGAAGTTCTGTGCCGCCGGCTCCGTCTTCCATTGCCGCGCCAGCTCCCCTTCCAGGACCTCGTCAAGCAGGTCTCTCAACCAGGTCGAGCAGTTGGCAAAGTAGTAGTCGTAGTGGTAATACTGTGGCTCGGGAAAGATGGCCTCATCCAGCAGTTGGTAAAGATGTCGGAACTGACCGGCATCGAGGTTCAATCGCTGGACGGAGATCGAACGGTCTCGCTGGCGGTAGAAAGCGAATTCGCGCTCAGGCGTTCCGACAGCGCCGAAGTAAAGCATGATGCCGCGCGCGAAATCGCGATGGAAGCCAGGCCGATCCATCTCGAAGTATCCGAAGCTGAAGGTATGGTCAAGACCGGCTTCCGCGTCTCTCAGCCACAGCGCATTGTGGCCAAAACGCTCCCAGACATCCTCACCCGGCCCGTAGGTCACCAGCCAGGCCTCCTGGGCCATCGCTGGTGTCTGCAGCAGCCCAAGGAGCAGAAAGATTAGAAATTTTTGATTTCGCACGATCGCGACTGGTCGCAGACTCAGCGTGAATGGTAATTGAAATGTGCGGTTTTAACCAGACAAAGGCATTAGACTGGGCCCCACGTTCCCTGAGCCCCACATTTAAGGCCAAGTTACCCGATGTCGAAAATTCAGTTCAGCAATCGAAGCGGTATCCGTCTCGCTGGCAACCTCGAGCGGCCCTCTGGTTCGGTTCGGGCTACTGCCCTGTTTGCCCATTGCTTCACCTGTGGCCGCGACCTGCGCGCTGCACGCGAGATCACCAAAGCCCTTTCCGATGTAGGAATCGCCGTTCTCAGGTTTGATTTCACCGGACTAGGCGAAAGCGAAGGCGACTTCGCCGACACCAACTTTTCGAGCAACCTGGATGACCTGGAAGACGCTGCGCTGTGGTTGGCTGACGAAATCGAGCCGACCCAGCTACTGATCGGGCATTCGCTCGGCGGTGCGGCCGTGCTGGCCGTCGCTGAACGGCTGGACAGCGTCTGCGCGGTTGCCACGATTGGGGCCCCATCGACGCCGGAGAATGTCTTGCGCCATTTCGGCGAAGACGGGCTGGCCGAGATCGAACGCGAAGGCAGCATCGAGGTTGAACTGGCCGGTCGGCCATTTCGCATTCGAAGCGACTTTGTCGAGGATGCTCGCAGTCATGATCTGAACGAACGTGTTGCCGGACTCAAGCGAGCTTTGCTGATCATGCATTCACCCATGGACAATGTGGTGCCCATTGATCATGCACAGAAGATCTTTGCTGCAGCCCGGCACCCGAAAAGCTTTGTCAGCCTCGACCAGGCTGACCACTTGCTGGGCAGCTCTGCCGACGCCGCCTATGCGGCCAAGGTCATTGCCGCCTGGGCCAGCCGGTTCCTGCGGATTGATGAAACCGATCAGGATTGATCGCTGTTGTCGCTATTGTCGCTGTCGGCCCGGCTCACTTCCATGGCATGCAAACGCCGGTCATCGGCGCTTGTGACCTTGAAGTTCCAGTCGTCAATAACGACTGATTCCCCAGCCTCGGGCAAACGACCGAATTCGGCGACAACCAGCCCGCCGATGGTATCGTAGTCATCGTCGCTCAGTTCCGTGCCGATGGCCGCATTGAAATCGTCAATGGCAGCCAGCGCCTGAACAAGGTAACAACCATCCTCGATGCGCTGCACGTCGGCAATGGCTTCAGCGTCATGCTCGTCATCGATATCGCCGACGATCTCTTCAAGTACATCCTCGATCGTGACCAGACCGGACACGCCACCGTATTCATCGACCACGATCGCCATGTGGTTCTTGCTGGCCCGGAATTCGCGCAGCAGAACATTCAATCGCTTTGACTCGGGAATGATCACCGCCGGCCTGAGTAAATCGGCCAGGGCCGGCGTGTCACTGTCGACAACCAACTGCAGCAAATCCTTGGCCAGCAGAATGCCCTTGATCTCGTCCTTGTCCTCGCCCACGACCGGGAAACGCGAGTGACCGGACTCGATGATCACCGGCAAGATCTCGACCAAGCTGGAATTCTCGGCGATGACGACCATGTGCGATCGTGGCACCATGACATCACGCACCTGGAGTTCGTCCACTTCCAGCGCGCCTTCCAGCATGGCCAGGGTGTCAGACTCGATCAGGCCGTGTGCGGTCACATCACGCAACAACTCGACCAGGTCGTCGCGACTTCTGGGCTCGCCACCAAAGGCGCGTCCCAGTTTTTCCAGCCAGCCGCGCGAACCCGTTCCGTTACTGCCGGAGCCTTCATCACTCATAGGAAATTTGTACGGGCGGATAGCGCCGGCACCTCATTGATCAAAACAGGGTCAGAAATCATTGTATTGATGCTTGTGACTATCAACTGATTGAAAAATCTCATCAGTAGGGATCGGGTATCTCGAGACTGGCCAGCAACTCGCGCTCGCGCGCTTCCATGAGCTCGGCCTGTTTACCGTCAATATGGTCGAACCCGGTCAGATGCAAGAGCCCATGGATCACCATATGCGCCCAGTGATCCGATAATTTTTTGCCTTGTTCGATCGCCTCGCGGGCGATGACCGG
>JBLRWT010000178.1:0-5049 GCA_047921095.1 Wenzhouxiangella sp.
GCAATGCGGTCGATTGTAGCAATCGACCGCCTGTCGGACCGAATGATTACGGAGTCGGTCTACTCGTGGGGACCCGATTCATCCGCGATGAAACGCCCTTTTATATTGGAACGGGCGGGTTTATACTTGCTTCACCTTACAAAACAGGGGAATTCGCAGATGGCCTATCTTGATACCGTGTCGGGCCAGGTCGTGGCCGAGGCTTCGCCGGAAGTCCGTGCCGACTTCATCCGTCGCGCCTACAATCACACCATCGGTGGCATCGTCGGCTTTGCGGTCGTTGAATGGTTTCTGTTTTCGTCCGGCATGGCAATGCCTATGGCCGAAGTGATGCTGTCCGGTAGCTGGTTGCTTGTACTGGGCGCATTCATTCTGGTCAGCTGGATCGCAACCCGCGTGGCGCACACCGTGGAATCGGTCCCGATGCAGTACCTGGCGTTCGCCGGGCTCGTGGTTGCCGAAGCGATCATCTTCGTGCCGCTGCTGGCAATCGCCATGATGACGGCGCCGGGCATAATCGAAAGCGCCGCCTGGGTGACGTTGATGGGGTCGGCCGCGCTGGTCGTCATCGCCCACGTCACCGGCAAGGACTTCTCCTTCCTGCGCGGGCTCATGATGTGGGGTGGCCTCCTGGCCCTGATTGCAATCGTTTCCGCGGTGATCTTCGGTTTCCACCTGGGCACATGGTTCTCGGTCGCCATGATCGGCTTTGCCGGCGCCGCCGTGCTGTATGACACGTCGAATATCCTCCATCACTACCCCCAGGACCGTCACGTCGCCGCGGGCATGGCTTTGTTTGCCTCCATCGCACTGATGTTCTGGTACGTGTTGAGACTCTTCATCGCGCGCGATTGAATTGACGATTGAATTGGGTCGAAGGATTGCGGAGTCGATCTCATGCGAAGCAGAATTCGCTGCCAAAAAAAACCACCGCTCGCGCCGTAGGAGCCTGCTTGCAGGCGAACCGATCAGTGGCTGGAAAATCGGTTTATTCGCTTGCAAGCAAGCTCCTACGCCAGTTTGGCTCGACGGTTCTGCAGGAGCGGTATCCGACCGCGATCGGACCAAACCCATCGCCGACAGATTCGGCTCCTACAAAAGCCGGTGCGAGCGGGATCCGGGGCGGGTGGTCTACAACGCCGTCCAGCCGCCGTCGACCGAGATCGTGGTGCCGGTGATCTGGTCGGCCGCCGCGGAACACAGAAATACCGCCGTGCCGCCGATCTGCTCGACGGTGGCGAACTGCTTCGACGGCTGGCGCGCCAGCATCACCTCGCGGATGACCTGTTCACGTTCCATGCCGTACTTTTCCATGGTCGCCGGAATCTGATCCTCGACCAGCGGCGTCAGCACGTAGCCGGGGCAGATGGCATTGGCGGTGATGGACTCCTCGGCCGTCTCCAGCGCGACGGTTCTGGTCAATCCCACCATCCCGTGCTTGGCCGCGACGTAAGCCGACTTGAACGGTGATGCGGTCAGGCCGTGGGCCGAGGCAATGTTGACGATCCGGCCCCAGCCGCGCTCGCGCATCCCGGGCAGGGCGGCAGCCGTGGTGTGGAAGGCCGAGGACAGGTTGATCGCCAGGATCGCGTCCCACTTCTCGCGCGGGAACTCCTCGACCGGCGCGACATGCTGGATGCCGGCATTGTTGATGAGAATATCCACCGGCCCGGCCTGCTCGATCAGCCCCCGGCACTGGTCGGGATCGGCCATGTCGGCAGCGATATAACGCGCCGATACTCCATGCCCGGCGCCAATCCGCTCGGCCAGCGCATGATCTTCATCGCGGTCGGTAAACGAATTCAACACCACATCGGCCCCGGCCCCGGCCAGCGCCTCGGCCACCCCCAGCCCAATGCCGGAATTGGAGCCGGTGATGACGGCAAGACGACCTGAAAGGGTCACAAGACTTACTCCGGAATCTGAAACTCAGGCCGACATCCTAGCGAACCGCCTTCACCGGGCGCAACTGGACTTTTGGCCACCCTGGTCCATACATCTCGCCCGCATCGAATCTCGGAATTACGTTGACTACATGCCGGCAGTATGCATAAATGGAATTCATCATCTCCACGTCAGCGCGGGCGCCCCGGCTCACACGGCAAGCAGCAAACTCGCCGGTCAATCCTTTTCAGTGTAATTCCGCCTGCTCGAAGCGCGGGATCTTGTTCGACACGTGCCTGCAGTATGCCCGGATTGACTGCATCATCTCCGCATCGGTAAAGTCAATTTCTCCCTTACGAGTAAAAACGTGCAATGCAGCAGCCCCGAGGACTTTTCCTTTGATCGTAAAGTGATCCAGAACCATCAGTTCATTCATGCTCGGCTGGAACTCGCCCTCACTCAACCCCGGGAAAGCATGCATGAATCCTTGATCTTCAAAAGTCAGTCGAATTGAATCAATGTCCGACTCTTTTGCCAGATTCTCATAGAACTCAATCTTTGCGCATCCGGCAACGATCTCGGCTGCCGCCTCGCTCTCGACATTGGTCGCCTGCTCTTCAGCCCCAGCCAAATGATGATTTACGTGGGTCAATTCATGCACCACAGTGTCTAGGAACAAGTCCCACCAGGTAATCTCTAAAGTATCCACAGGCAATGCGGAAATTGCTATTTCAAGATGCTCGGTTGACAATGGTGCATCTTGCCTATATGTATACCCCAGGCCGCCCTCCATGATCAAGGTACTAACGATTAACTTTCTACCAGCAATGTGATCCATCACGGAAACACGACTTTCGATAGCCTTCCGAGCATGCTTCCAGTATTGCTCAAATGCCTCGCTGCTTATATAGCGCATAGCTTGAGCAAAGTTATCATCATCCGACAGAAAAATGATCTCGCCCCAACGCGCCTCCATAACCAGAACTTCAAGCAGATCGCTCCTGGAGAGAGTTCTATGTGTTTGCCCGCCACGCTTTGCGATCGATGAAAGCACCGCGCCACCAGAGCGTACAGATACTGCGCTCATTATATGCAGACTGCTTGTTCCGTCACTTAAATCGTAGAACAGGTCGTTGGCTTGTCGGTCCATGGACGCGCATGCCCCAAATAAGAGAATCGACAAAATGATCGCTGCTAATCGTAAAACTTTAATGCCAGAATGAGAGGTTCTCATATTCGCTCAAACTCCAAAATCTCCGTTGCGACAATTTCACTCATATCTAAGTATTGTTTTCGCATGTAGCGCGTCGAAATCACGCTCAGCATAAATCTGAACACAGCTCCCTAGGCCTCCGCCTGAATTCAAAACAGCCTTAGCTGCTTCAAAAAATGCCGGGGGCGCAATTGCGCCCCCGGCTTTGCTTATATAAAGGCTTTGTAAATCGATTTTATGCCGCCAGGTCACTGTAACCGTTTACCCGCACAGTTGCGGCTCTGGGAATATTCCACCGCATGATCCATCTTCAATGTACCAGGATTCCGACAAGCCGCTAACAACGACGCTTGCCACTTTGACTTCTGCGACAAAAGTGTTTACGGAATCTGTCGACTCAACCTCAATATTGTCGACCTCAATAGTTACTTTTTGAACTTGATCCGCATATTGAAGGACCAAACTCTCCAACGCTATCAGATCTGAGAATATGATTGAATCTCCATCATTCTCCCATTGAAATGAAGTTGCGACAATGCTTGAGTCTGCCAGCGTGATCACCAGACTCCCCCACCCGCCCGAGGAATTGATAACCACGGTACTTTTTGACAGATCAATCTTGACGTTTGTCAGGTCCAGTAAGGACAGATCTCCTTGTGTCTTGAATTTACCTGGCTCAATGATAACGCCGACCCCGCAGTTATTCGGCCTTAGATGCGGTTGGGGTAAGATTCCTTCAGCGGTACAGATTTTGTTACTTGGTTTGATGGGGCTACTTCCAATGCCATCTCTTATATCGCTTATAGAGCACCCCTGAAGGAAAAGGAACAGGAACAGTGCAGCACCGACCAGCGTGCTGCGCACCGGCGCATCACGCTTTCCGGTTTCCGGTTTCCGGTTTCCGGTTTCCGGTTTCCGAAGCAGGGTATTGATTTGCCATCACGCTTTTCATGGATTGGACAAATGCCGAACGGCGCCGGGCGCGGGCTTGTCTGTCCATCCCCCCGGATGCCTTCGACGCTCCTTATCTCAAAATGGATCGGAGATTCCGGTCACGGAATGGTTAAAAATTTCCAGTCAGATTCCTGGAGTGCGGCGCTGATCCACCATTGGCGCGCAAAAATCCCTGGTCAGAAGCCGGGCACCAGCGCAGCTTGCGGTGCCGGAACGACCGGGCTGGCCGCTGTAGGAGCGGTTTCCAAACCGCGATCCTCCTCCCCTGCCCCGGGGCCGGGACAATCGCGAATCGGAATTCGCTCCTACAACGACTCCCACCTGCCCCGATCAGCAGGAAACTGCTCGCCGGCGAACCGATCACGGGCCGGATCAGCTCTTTATTCGCTTGCAAGCAAGCGCCTACGCCAGGCGTTGGGGACGCGTCCCCGGAAAATCCTTTTGCCGGCCGCGTGGGGCCGGCCTACTCGCGGGTTTGATGTATCGCACAGGCCGGGGCCACTTCCCCGGCGAATATTCATAGCGAGGGGCTTTTCAGGCCGGGCCGACTTCGGCCTGGCCGATGACCTGGACTTCCTGACCGGCTCTGAGGCGCTCGTTACCACGGGTGACGACGCGGTCGCCGGGCTTGATCGGGCCGCGGACTTCGATCATGTTTTCCGAGCCGATGCCGACGCCGACGCGGATCTGGCGGGCGGTGTTCTGCTCGTCGACGATGTAGACCGAGGCGCCGTCGCCTCTGAGCACCAGCGCATCGCGCGGCACGGCCAGCACTTCGCGCACGTCGGCGGTGGGGATGGTCACGCGCACGGTCTGGCCGACCGGCAGGGGTTCGCTGAGATCCAGCCGAAGTTCGAACACGTGCACGGATTCAGAGCCTTGGCTGACCAGTGCCCGCAACGGCGCGGCGATCACGTCTTCGCCGACCCGCACGGCCAATTCATCGCCCGGCTGGAGATAGCGGTAATAGGTCAACGGCGCGCGCGCGACCACTTCCA
>JBLRWT010000179.1:0-5042 GCA_047921095.1 Wenzhouxiangella sp.
CCTTCCTGGATCAGATCGAGGAACTGCAGGCCGCGGTTGGTGTATTTCTTGGCAATCGAGATCACCAGGCGCAGGTTGGCCTCGACCATTTCCTTCTTGGCCCGGCGGGCCATGGCCTCGCCGATCGACATCGAGCGGTTGAGCTCGCGCAACTCGGCAATGCTGACGCGCTGGGCCTTTTCAAAGCGGGCCAGACGGTCCTGCAGACCGGCGATCTCGCCTTCATGCTCCTGCAGCGCGCGGCCCCACTTGGTCTGGCGCTTGAGCAAGCCGGCCCGCCATTCGGGGTCGGCTTCGTTGTCCTGGAAGCTCTTGATGAATTCCTTGCGCGGCATGCCGGCACGATCGACGCAGATGGTCATGATCTTGCGCTCGATATCGCGAATGATGGCGACATGGAAGCGCATGCGATCGATCAGGTGATCGAACATGCGGGGCGGCAATTTCAGGCGCATGAACTGCTCTGAAATCTGTTCCTTCAGCTCGCGGGTTTTCTTGCCACCGGCACCGTAGCGGTCATACAGCTTGATGAAGTTGGCCTGCAGACGCGCCATCTCTTCGAAGAACTGGATGACCTGTTCGGGATCCGGCCCGGTATTGACGGTCGGCGCCGGCTTGTCTTCGTCGTCTTCTTCCGGCTCGTCCTGGAATTCGGCTTCCTCGGCCACCGCGGCTTCCATGGTGTCTTCGGAAATCAGATCCATCTCGGCCAGCAGGGTCGGGTCGATAAAACCGCTGACCAGCTCGTTCAGACGCTGATTGCCGGCTTTCCAGGATTCGGTTTCCCCCAGCAATTCGTTGACCGTACCGGGAAACCGGGACAGGGCCATGTTGACCTGGTTGAGACCATCCTCGATCCGCTTGGCAATCAGGATTTCGCCTTCACGGGTGAGCAGGTCCACCGAGCCCATCTCGCGCATGTACATGCGCACCGGGTCCGTGGTTCGGCCAAGCTCGGATTCCACGGCGGCCAGGGCGGCTTCAGCCTCCTGTTGCGCCGTTTCGTCATCGGTGTCGGTGCTGGCCGTATCATTCAGGATCATCGCATCGGCATCTTCAGGCGCTTCTTCGAAGACCTTGATGCCCATGTCATTGATCATGTTGATGATGTCTTCGATCTGCTCGGGATCGACAATGTCGTCGGGCAGGTGATCGTTGACCTGAGCGTAGGTCAGCCATTGACCCTGTTCACGGCCTTTTTCGATCAACTGCTTGAGCTGGGATGGTCGCGGTGCGTTTTCCATAAGAACTTGCTGGTATCTAGTTGTCACTGTCATCGAAACGCAGGCTCAAAAGCTCGCGCAGTTCAGCAGTCCCGGCTTCATCAAGGCCACCGTCATTCAACTGGGCCTGTTGCAGCTCACGGACTCTTGCCTGTACCTGTAAACGACGTATTCTGACCATGGTTTGCGCCAGAGCCGCCGGCATTTCTTCCTTCTCACTGCAAATATCGCGAGTGGCCAACTGGGCCAACCAGGGCCCTTCCGGCCGGTCTCGCCACATCTCCAGAAGCTTAGCCGTGGAAAGGTGGGGCCTGCCACGGCAAAAGTCAATCATTTCCTTCAGAAACCCAAGCCCTTTTAGCTGGCCGGCGACCTCCAATAGAAAGACAGCGCCATCGGCAGCCAGTTCAGGGCGCTGAATGATCAACGCCACCGCGTATTGTACCGGGGTTAGCGATCGATCGTTGCCCGGCATCGGGTTTTGCCGGGCAGCAGGTGCTGCACGCGGCATCAGCATCGAATCCGAGCCGGTAATCCGACGCAGTTTCTGGGAGATCGAATCGCGAAACGCCTCCGATGGAACCTGCCTCACCAGGGGTTCGGCGAGGGACCAGAGCCGGGCGCCACCATCGAGGCTGCTCAAGTCGACCTGCTTGCCCAGCGCTTCGATCAGGAAGGCCGATAGGGTTTTTGCCCCGTCGATGGCCGCCTGCAGTTCGGCCGCGCCCCGCTCCCTGACCAGGGTATCGGGGTCCTCACCTTCCGGCAGGAACAGAAAACGCAACTCGCGATTATCCTTCATCAGCGGCAGCGCAGCCTCCAGGCCACGCCAGGCAGCCTGGCGACCGGCGCGGTCGCCATCGAAGCAAAACACCACCAGCGGTGTCGCCTTGAACAGGGCTTCGAGGTGGTCGGAGGTGACTGCCGTGCCCAGGGTCGCTACCGCGTCCTGAAATCCGTACTGAAACAGGGCGGCGGCGTCCATGTAGCCCTCCACGACGAGGATTCTCTCCGGAAGACCGCCGCGACGCACCTGGAACAGCCGATACAGTTCACGGCCCTTGTGAAAGACCGGCGTCTCGGGCGAGTTCATGTACTTTGGCATGCCGTCGCCAATCACCCGGCCGCCAAAGGCGATGACCCGGCCGCGGCGGTCGTGGATCGGAAACATCACCCGGCCACGAAACTTGTCGCTTGCCCGGCCATCTTTCAGCGTCACCAGGCCAGCCTCGGCCATCTCATGTTCGGAAAAGCCGCGTTGTACCAGGTGATCGGCCAGCGCCTGCCAGGCCTCCGGTGCGTATCCGATGCCAAATTCCTCCACCGTCGCCTTGTCAAAACCGCGGCCTTTCAAATAGTCCCGCGCCGGCTCGCTGGCCCCCAGCTGACGCCGAAACCAGTTCTGGGCGGCCTCGAGCGCCTCGTACAAACGATCATGCCGCTTGATCGGCGCCGCGGTTGCGTCTCTGGGCACTTCGAGCCCGGCACTGTGGGCCAGTTCCTCGATGGCTGCAGGAAATTCCAGGCCATCGTAGGCCATGATGAATCCAACTGCCGTGCCATGGGCGCCGCACCCGAAACAGTGATAGAACTGCTTGTCAGCGCTGACGGTGAACGAGGGGGTTTTTTCGTCGTGGAACGGGCAAAGCGCCTTGTGCTCGCCACGCCCGGCCGACCTCAGGTCGACGCGCGCGCCGATGACTTCGACAATGTCGACACGCTCAAGCAGAGATTCGATGAAGTCTTCGGGAATGCGACCGGACAACGGTCAGGGTCCTCGTCAACCGGCCGACGATCAGCCCGGCGACTTGCCGGACAAGCGGGCGCGAACCCGGCCGGACACATGGCGCATTTCGGCCCGGCCCTGGGCGCGATCCTTGACCAGCGCCATCACCGGGCCCATACCGCTGATGTCCGTAGCGCCGGATTCTTCGATGGCCTGATCGATGACCTGATCCAGTTCAGCCTCGCTGAACGGTTCGGGCAGGTAGGACTGGAGGATCACGATCTCTGCTTCTTCCGCCTCGGCCAGCTCGGGCCGATGACCGGCACGATACTGTTCGGCGGATTCGCGACGCTGCTTGATCATCTTTTCGATGATGGCCAGAGCACCGGCCTCGTCGACCGGCTGGCGCTCGTCAACCTCACGCTGCTTGAACGCCGCAGTCACCATGCGCAGGGTTTTCAGGCGCAGCTTGTCGCCGGCCCGCATGGCCTGTTTGACGTCTTCGGTGATTCGATCCCTGAGAGACATGATTCAACGAGGGCAGCAAGGCCCGCGCCGATGCCAGGATTTAGTACAATCTGCGACGGTTGACCCGCTCCCGCGAGATCTTGCGCAGATGGCGCTTGACCGCGGCCGCTTTCTTGCGCTTGCGCTCCTGGGTGGGCTTTTCGTAGAACTCGCGACGGCGACTCTCGGCGACCACACCGGCTTTCTCACAAGAACGCTTGAAACGACGCAATGCGTATTCGAACGGCTCGTTTTCCTTGACCTTGACGCTGGGCATTAACTCTCGATCCACCAATAATTGGAAAGTCGACCATTATAAACTCTAAACTGGGACCTATGCAAAGCATTCTTGGCATCGAAACCTCGTGCGACGAAACCGGCGTGGCCGTTTATCACCCGGAAGGCGGCATCGTGGCCGAGCTGGTGTATACCCAGGCCGACCATGCCGCTTACGGTGGCGTGGTGCCTGAACTCGCCTCGCGCGACCATGTGCGCAAGCTCGGGCCCATGATCCGGCAGGTGCTGGACCAGGCCGCGCTCGCACCCGCCGATCTCGACCTGGTCGCCTTCACCCGTGGTCCCGGCCTGGCCGGCGCGCTGCTGGTCGGCGCCAGTGTCGCGGTTGCCTATGCCGCGGCCATCGGCAAGCCGGCCGTCGGCGTGCACCACATGGAAGGCCACCTGCTCTCGCCGCTGCTGGAGACCGATCCGCCCGAATTCCCGTTCGTCGCGCTGCTGGTCTCGGGCGGCCACACCATGCTGGTCGAGGTTGCTGGTGTCGGTCGTTACCGCCTGATGGGCGAAACCCTGGATGACGCGGCCGGAGAGGCGTTCGACAAGACCGCTCGCCTTCTTGGCCTCGGCTATCCGGGCGGCCCCGAGGTGGCTCGCCTGGCCGAAAGTGGTGACCGCGGCCGCTTCGACTTCCCGCGCCCGATGACCAACCGGCCCGGGGTGGATTTCAGTTTTTCCGGCCTCAAGACCCACACCCGCCAGCTCATCAAGCGCTGTCTCCCGGAAGACTATGCCGATATCGCCGCCGGTTTCGAGCAGGCCGTGGTCGACACCCTGGTCATCAAGTGTCGGCGCGCCCTCGAGCAAAGCCGCCTCGACCGCCTGATCATGGCCGGCGGCGTCAGCGCCAACAAGCACCTGCGTGCCGCTCTCGACAAGGCACTGCCCGGACAGGTGTATTATCCGCGCATGTCCCTGTGCACCGACAACGGCGCCATGATCGCCCACGCCGGCTGGTACCGCCGCGCCGAAGGCAAGAAGGATGGCCAGATCGCCATCCGCCCCCGGTGGCCCCTGGATGAATTGCAGTTGCCCTCTTCCCTCTAACCTCTACCCCTCTCACCTGAATCCATGGACATCGTCTTCATCTCCGACCTCGACATCGACACCGTCATTGGCATCTATGACTGGGAGCGCGAGATTCGACAGACCGTGCGCCTGAACATCGAAATGAACGCCGATGTCCGCAAGGCGGCCCTGGCCGACCGGATCGAGGACACGCTGGACTACAAGGCAGTGTCCAAGCGCCTGATCGGCTTCGTGGAGAAAAGCGAATTCGGCCTGGTCGAAAC
>JBLRWT010000180.1:0-5029 GCA_047921095.1 Wenzhouxiangella sp.
CCGAAGGCCGCAGGCTACGACGATCCCGTGCTGGTCGCCTCGACCGACGGGGTGGGCACAAAGCTGCGCGTGGCGCTGGAGGCCGGGCTTCATCGCGGCGTCGGCATCGACCTGGTCGCCATGTGCGTCAACGACATTCTGGTCTGCGGGGCAGAGCCGCTGTTTTTTCTGGATTACTTTGCCTGCGGCAAGCTCGAGGTGGACATGGCTGCCAATGTGGTTTCCGGTATCGCCGAAGGCTGTAGACAGGCCGGTTGCTCGCTGATTGGCGGGGAGACCGCCGAAATGCCAGGCATGTACGGCGATGGCGATTACGACCTGGCTGGTTTCACTGTGGGTGCGGTCGAGCGCGAGATGCTGATCGACGGCAGCCGCATCGACGAGAATTGCGTGGTGCTCGGCCTGGCCTCGAGTGGACCTCACAGCAATGGATTCTCGCTGATTCGCAAGGTGATCGAGCACAGTGACGCGCAACTCGACAGCAAGCTCGGCGAGCAGACCCTGGGCCAGGCCCTGATGGCGCCAACCCGGATTTACGTCGACCCGGTCCTTGACCTGATCAAGCGCTTCGACGTTCGCGGCATGGCCCACATTACCGGCGGCGGTCTGACGGAAAACATCATCCGAGTGATCCCGGACGGCTTGGCCCTTGAGATCGACAGCGGCAACTGGCCAGTGCCGCCGGTATTCGACTGGCTCCAACAAGCAGGCAATATCGAAAGCTCGGAAATGCGCCGCACTTTCAACATGGGCATCGGTTTCGTGCTGATCTGTGATCAGGCAGAAGCTGAGGCTATAGTCGCAGCGATTGGCGAGCCGGCCATGGTCATCGGCCGTGTTGTGCGGCATGAGCGGGGTGAACGGGTCGTTTTCAGCCAATGACCGTAACGCAAGACGCGAGACTGGTTGTCCTGTTGTCTGGACGCGGGACCAACTATGCCGCGCTTCAGGCCGCGGCAAATGACTGGCTTGGAGCCCGCATTGCCGGGATCATTTCCGACCGGCCAACAGCCCCGGCGCTGGACCTGGCTCATCGCCACGGGACCGATAGCGTCTGTGTCGACCGCGGGCAACATCCTGACCGAACGACCTTCGAAGCGAG
The DNA here is from genome assembly GCA_047921095.1 of Wenzhouxiangella sp. GTDB lineage: Bacteria > Pseudomonadota > Gammaproteobacteria > Xanthomonadales > Wenzhouxiangellaceae > Wenzhouxiangella. The sequence goes on from JBLRWT010000180.1 coordinate 1,103, forward strand.
TCTTGCAGCCGCTATCGATGGCTTCAAGCCGAGCCATATCGTTCTGGCGGGGTTCATGCGCGTCCTCAGTGCCGACTTCGTTCGCCGCTACCACGGAAAAATGATCAACATTCATCCCTCGTTGCTGCCCCGCTATCGCGGCCTGGATACCCACCAGCGCGCGCTGGATGCCGGTGACGCGGAGCATGGCGCCAGCGTTCATTTTGTCACTCCCGAACTCGACAGCGGCCCTGTCATCAGCCAGGTGCGCATGCCGGTCTTGCCGCGCGATGACGCTGCGAGTCTGTCAGACCGTCTGCTGGCGCTTGAACACCGCCTGTTGCCGTCCACGATGGCACTATTGCTGCAAAGACTGGTCGAACTGCGCGATGGAGAACTCTATGTCGAAAACAGGAAGCTTGATCATCCGCTTCAGCTTGGCCGTGATCTGGATGACCGCGGCCGGCTCGCTGAGCGCATCTGAATCCGACCAGGGCTCAGATCTGCCTGGAAACCAGTCCGCGCCACTGCCTGAACACACCGCGGTTTACGAGGTGTTGCGACGAGGCGGCAAAATCGGCGAGGTTCATGCCTCCCTGAGCCGCAATGACCAGGGCGTGTGGCATTACGACACCGAAACGGTGGCGACGGCACGCCTGGCTCGCCTACTTGGCGCTGCCGCCGAGGAATCGGCCTATTTCGTGTGGCGGGGCGAGAATATCCAGATGCTGACCTACCGTCAGGTCACCCGGGCGGCCGGGCGGGAACGCTTCTGGCAGCACGAGCTGGACTGGGAAGAGAATGTTTCGAAAACACATACTTATGAGGGCGATCATGTCATCGAACTCGAGCCCGACGTCGTCGATCCGCTGACCTTGCGCCTGCAGCTGGCCGCCCTGCTAGCCGACCCTGATGGACGTCGCAGCGATCATGAATTTCGTGTACTGGAACGCGACGAGATCGAGGATCAGCAATTCTTCTTCCGTGGCACTGAAACCGTCACGGTGCCCGCCGGTTGCTTCGATGCCGTGAAGATGGAGCGCTTTCGGCGCGAGGGCTCCAGCCGCAACTACGACTCCTGGCACGGCGAAAGCTTTCACTGGATGCCGCTGCGCATCCTGCAAACCAAGGACGGCAGGGAAGAACTCGATATTCGGCTGACCCGGACCAACCTGCCGCTGGAAGACGATTGCCCCGCTAGCGATTAGGTCGCCCGGTACAATGTACGTTGGCGCACGGACTATTGACCTGAATCGGCTTATACTCGAAAAACCGTCCTTGCCCGGAGAATGACCCTATGAGACTGCCAATCGTATTGAGCGCCCTGCTGCTTGCAGCTGGCTGCGCGGTCAACCCGGTAACCGGCGCACGCGAACTGAGCCTGTTCGGCGAAGAGTGGGAACTCGAGACCGGTGAACAATATTACGCCCCGATGCGCCAGTCCCAGGGCGGCGACTTCGTCCTCGATCCGCAATTGGTCAGCTACGTTCAGGAAGTCGGCCAGCGAGTTGCCGCGCATTCCGATCGCGAACTCCCCTACGAATTTCAGGTCATCAACAGTTCGGTACCCAATGCCTGGGCCCTGCCCGGCGGCAAGATCGCGATCAACCGCGGTCTTCTGACCGAGATGGGGTCGGAGGCCGAGCTGGCCTCCGTACTTGGCCACGAGGCCGTGCACGCCGCGGCCCGCCATGGCGCCACCGCCCAATCCAGAGCGGCATTGGCCCAGGGTGCTGTCATGGTCGGCGGGCTCGCTGTCGGCATTGCCACCGAAAGTGAAACCTACGGAGCCGTGGCCATGCTTGGCGGCATGCTCGGCGCCCAGTTGATTACCCAGCGCTACTCGCGCAACGCCGAGCGCGAAGCCGACCACTTCGGCATCATCTACATGCACGATGCCGGCTACAACCCGGAAGGCGCGGTCAACCTTCAGGAGACCTTCGTCCGGATGGCCGAAGCCCGCGAGCCTGGCTTCATGCAGGGTCTGTTCGCCTCACACCCGCCATCGATGGAGCGTCTGGAAAACAACCGCCGCCTGGCCGATGACCTGGGTCGCGATGGCACCATGGGCGTCGAACGTCACCAGCAAATGGTCGCCCGGATCAAGCGCCTGGAACCAGCCTACAAGGCCCACGACGAGGGCCGCGTCGCGCTGGGTGAACAGCGCTTTGACGATGCCCTGGCCAAGGCAGAGCAGGCGATTGCACTGGAAGGCCGCGAGGCGACCTTTCATGCCCTGAAAGGCGATGCCCTGGCATCAAAGGAAGACTATGGGCAGGCTGAGCGCGCCTATAGCACTGCATTGCAGCATGACAGCAACTGGTTTTACCAGCACCTGCGCCGCGGCATGGTTCGTCACGAACTGGGTAATCTCAACGGCGCGCGCACGGACCTGGCGGCCAGCATCGAGCGCTTGCCCACCGCCCAGGGGCATCTCTACCTCGGCAACGTCGAACGGTCAGCCGGCAACCGCGCCCTGGCCATTGAAAACTACAGCATTGCCGCCCAGTCGGAGGGCGACGTGGGCCAGCGCGCCCGCCAGGCGCTGAATGAGATGGGCGCCGCCTCACAGCAGTAAAGCGCAACGCGGACCGGTCACCGGCCATGGCCGGTGCTACCATTGGCATCCCTTGAAGTAAATGCCAACGGTTGATTGTGATGACCAAGCCCAACACCAGTCCGGCGCCGGAGATTGCCCGGCGACTCAATGATGACTTGCTGCAACCACTGCCGGCCTCGCGAATGGTCAATATCGGTGGCTCGCGTCCTGACATCCAGGTTCCGATGCGCGAGATCCGACAGCAGGACACCCCATCGGACAAGGGCGCTTTTCCCAATCCGCCAATTTATGTCTACGAGACGGCCGCCGTCTACAGCCAGCCGGAATCAAAACCGAATCCGGCCGATGGCCTGAAACCCATTCGCGCCGGCTGGATCGACGAGCGTGCCGACAGCGAAGAGCTGGCCGGGAAGTCATCATCATTTGCCCGCGCCGAGGCCGGGCGCATTGACGACAACCTCGTTTTCCCCGACCCGCGCCTGCCCCGTCGCGCCCTGCCCGGTCACAATGTCAGCCAGATGCACTATGCCCGCCGCGGCATCATCACCCCCGAAATGGAATATGTCGCGATCCGTGAAAACTGCGCCCTGGATCGTCTGAAAGAGGCTTATCAGGCCGCCGGCCTGATGCATCGTCATCCTGGCCAGCCGCGTGGCGCAAACCTGCCAGAGGTGGTCACGCCGGAATTCGTCCGTGACGAAATCGCCGCTGGCCGGGCCATCATCCCGCTCAACATCAATCACCCGGAAGTCGAACCGATGATCATCGGTCGCAATTTCCGGGTCAAGGTCAACGCCAATATCGGCAACTCGGCAGTCCGTTCCTCGATCACCGACGAGGTCGAGAAACTGGTCTGGTCACTGCGCTTCGGCGCCGACACGGTGATGGATCTGTCGACCGGCAAGCACATCCACGCCACCCGCGAATGGATCATCCGCAACTCGCCGGTCCCCATTGGCACGGTGCCGATCTACCAGGCGCTGGAAAAAGTCGACGGCGTGCCCGAAGACCTGACCTGGGAGTTGTATCGCGACACCCTGATCGAACAGGCCGAACAAGGCGTGGACTATTTCACCATTCATGCCGGCGTGCGCCTGCCCTTCGTGCCGATGACCGCCAACCGCATGACCGGCATCGTCTCGCGCGGCGGCTCGATCATGGCCAAGTGGTGCCTGGCCCATCACCGCGAGAGCTTCCTGTACGAGCGGTTCGAGGAAATCTGCGAAATCATGGCCGCCTACGACGTCAGCTTCTCGCTCGGCGATGGCCTGCGTCCAGGCTCCATCGCCGATGCCAATGACCAGGCCCAGTTTGGCGAGCTAATCACCCTGGGCGAACTCACAAAAATAGCCTGGAACAAACATGTGCAGGTGAAGATAGAAGGTCCG
>JBLRWT010000181.1:0-5028 GCA_047921095.1 Wenzhouxiangella sp.
CCAGTGACCAATTCTGGTGGACATGCTGGCAGGTCTCCGTTCGGCAGGGCACATCGGAGGTCGGTGCGTCAGAGGTCAGAGGTCAGAGGACTGAAGTCAGGGTCTTTCGGCAACATGATCGGCGTGAAAGCCGCCGCGCTGCCCCATGGGTTGATCTTCACCGGTTGTGGTATCCCGGCTGGTTTGATGTTCCATTTCAGAATTGATTTCCGCCCCCAGCAGGATAACGAACGCTGTAAGAAAGAACCACAGCATAAGAATGATTACGGCAGCAAAAGCCCCATAGGTTTCATCAAAGTTGCCGAAGTTGGTCACAAACAGAGTGAAGAGTAGCGAACCTGCAAGCCAGAGCAATGTCGCTGTGATCGCTCCCCAACTGGTCCATTTGAATTGAGGGTTTTTTCGAGAGGGTGCCACTTTATAGACAGCAGCAAGAGCAAATATGACGATCACTGCCAGTATGGGCCATAGCAACAGTTGAATGATTGTTTCCACTGTCGAAGGCAGACCGATTTGATCTACAAGTGCGGGAAAAACCGCGATGACTGCAAGGGCAAGCAGACCGACAATAATGCCGCCCAGGGTAAACAGAAGAGTAATGGCATTTTTTTTGAAGAAGCCACGATCATCCGTTTGGTTATACGCAATATTCACGCCCTCGAAGACTGCCTTGGTAGCTTTATTGGCACTCCAGAGACTGATCAGCACACTCACTGCGAGACTCCAGCCCAATGCCGTTCCTGACCTTTCCGACTGCTGCTCCAGGATATTGCCAATCATCTGGTGCGCTTGCTCAGGAAGAACATTGGCCAGCTGGTTCATCTGTTGCATGACCTGTGCCGGGTCCATGACCAAGCCGTAGACGGAAAATGCGGCTGCCAAAGCGGGGAAAAGCGCCAGAAAGAAATAAAAGGCGACTCCAGCCGAAATGATGGAGACATGATCTTCGGGCAGCTGATCTTTCACCCGCAAGGCAAGTTCCTTCCAGCCTTTCATTGGTATCTTTGACGGTTTCCCGGCTTTGCGACCTTTTTCATTTGTTGAAGTAGTGGCCATAAAACCGCGAAATTTGAAAGAGTCGATGATCCAAAGGAAAGCAGGAGCGCGGCTGCGGGTCCGGTCACATGCACCGCATCGTCGTCAAGGCTAGGTCAAAGAGGAGCCGGCAGTCCGTACCTTAGCGCACAGTGGCCACTACACGCATCCTGTGGTGCCCGGGATCGGATCAGGGTTTGATGATGTGACCTTCAGCCGGGTCGACCCGGCCCTCGAGCATGTCTGAAATTATTGGCTTGGCCGACGGCAGGCCCTGGCTGACCTGAATCTGCAGCAGATCGCCGCCGGCATGCTGCACCCGGTCATGGAATGCCATGGTGGCCTCACGCGCGCGCCGATTGAATTCGTCCACTCCCCAATCGGCATGTCGCTTTGCGATCTGATTGGGGGCGAAGAAAAATTGTGGCTTCGGGCCCGGCAGGTCGCGGGGCGGGGGTGTCGGCTCGGTGGAGTGGGCCGAGCCGACGGTGCAGTCATGCTTCAGTTGCTCGCCAAAATGATGGTGAACCTGGCGGGTCAGGCCCGGGTTGCCGGCGACGTCGACATACAAGGTAGGAATATCGTCCTTCAGATCGGCCAGGCGCTCGTAGCTCAAGCAGCGGTCATACAAGCCGGTACGCTCGACAAAGTCGAGGTTGTTCGGCGAAGTCAGGCCGACCAGCTCGATATCGGCCAGATGCTTGAGGCAGAAGGCGCTGGCATAGGCCGTCTTGCTCGAGGCGCTGGAAATCAGTATCCGCTCGGCGCCAAAAAACTGCTGGTCGTGCAGATAATCCGCCAGACTGAATGCAGTGATGAACAGGGGCCGATAGATGGCGTGCAGTGGTTCGAAGCGTGCATCGTGAAAGTCGTCCCCGTCGGTGCGCTGGTACCAGTTGTAGATCTCCGGCAAGGGCTGCCGATGATCGCTGTCATCACGGAAACTGTGCTTTCCAACCTTGCCAGGACGAACCGTCAGATGGGTGGCGGTGGGGAAGTAGCCAAAGTAACGCTGACCGGATTCGATCCCGGCGACGGCCGAATCGATCACTTCGGCATAGCCCCAGACCGGCATCTGGCCCCAGGCCGCGTTGACCGGGAAGAAGTCCCAGTACTTCATCGCGTCGCCAAATGCGGCGTAGGTGATGTTGTTGGTCGTCAGCCCAAACAGCCGCAGTCGCAGCACGACTTCGTTCTCACCCGCCTCCAGCGGACGGTCGTCCTCGAGCAGGCGCATGTCGGCGAGCTTTTCCCGATTCATCAACAATCGTGTGCAAACCTCGTGGTCAGTCATCATCGCTGCTCCTGTTGATCGTGAACCTGGCGGGCAACCTGCCCATCACCGACAGTCGTTCAAGCTCCACTTTATCGACATCAAGTGCGGATGTGTCGATCTTGCCGACAAGCAAAAACCGTGTGCCAAAACAGTGCGAGAATCCCTGCTGTCACCCGAACTGTATCGCATTACTGAAAGCATGTGGGACCGCCTCCGGTCCATGTTCGGAAGAGATGCCGATTGTCCGCCGATGGAGAAACTGATGTTGTCCAGAATCCTCTGCAAGCCGGTCCATTTCAATTGACCCGGTGACGGCCGAGTCCCTGATCGCGCACTGGCAAGGGCGCGGTGCGCTGGAGCGCCTTGGCGACGTCGATTGTTTCGTCGTCGATTTGTACCAGTCTGCGCCCGGCGTACCGGTGGTCTGGCTGCATGGCTTTCCCTCCAGCTCGCTGGACTGGCGTGCGGCCATCGACGAGTTGGGCGAGTCGCATCGCATGCTGCTGATGGACTTTCCCGGCTTTGGCATGTCGGCACGTCCGAAAGGCTACAACTATTCTCTGGTCGAGCAGGCCGACCGCGTGCTGGCGATGCTGGCCCGCCGTGGCATTGACAGGGTGCACCTGATCGCCCACGACATGGGTACCAGCGTGGCCTGCGAATTACTGGCTCGCCGGGCGCGTGGCGAGTTGCCGGTCAGCATCGAGTCGTTGCTGCTGACCAACGGCAGCATCTACATCGAATTGGCTCGCCTGACCCTGTCACAGAAGATCCTGCGCTCGCCCATGGCCGCCTTGTACGCGAGAATGGCCCGCTGGCCGTTGTTCCGTTGGCAGATCGGTCGGCTCTTCAAGACCCCGGTCGACGAGACCGAACTGCAGGCCATGTGGCAGTTGATGACGCGCGAGCGTGGACTGGAAGCCCTGACCCGGGCCATCGTCTACATCGACGAACGCTACCAGCACTACCGCCGCTGGACCGAACCCTTGGCCAACTTCGATCGCCCCACCACCATCGTCTGGGGCCGAGGAGACCCGGTCGCCGTGGCCGCCATCGGCGAGCGGCTGGCCGCCACGATGCCCATGGCCAACGCCGTCTGGCTGGACGACTGCGGCCATTTCCCCATGCTTGAGGCCCCAACGGCGTTCGCCACCGCCGTACGCCGGCACCTGGCAGGCGTCCCCGATTCGTAAACCGAAAGCCCTTCACCGCATGATCGACACACGACTCATCAGAAATGATTCAAGGTGCGACATTGGTCGTAAACAAACTCTGCAAAGGAACGACCAGGCCCCGGGAGGGTCTCACCGGCGTTATTGTGGATTCCCGCCTTTGAGGTAGTGAGCATCGTGAAAGTACATGGCTTGATCTTGATGGCAGCAGGTGCCATGGCAATAGTTACCGGTGCTGCTCCGGCACGTGCCGATGATGGCGCTCAGGGGTTTGCCGCCTGCCTGGACGAGCTGGCATCGGTGGCACGTGTTGAAGGCATCCCGGAAACCCTGGTCGACGGCGTGCTGGCCGGGCTTGAGTTTCAGCCGCGGGTGATCGAGCTTGATCGTGCCCAGCCGGAGTTCCAACAGACGTTTGCGGCCTATCTTCGCGGCCGGGTCTCTACGGTGCGCGTCGAGCGGGGCCGGGTGTTATTGGCCCAGCATCGCGAATTGCTCGACGGCCTGACGCGCGAATACGGTGTGCCCGGCCATTACCTGGTCGCCCTGTGGGGCATGGAGTCCGACTTCGGGCGTTTTACCGGCCGCACGCCGATTCTGGATTCGCTGGCGACCCTGGCCTGTGACGAGCGCCGCAGCGCCTTCTTTCGCGACGAGTTGATGACCGCGCTTCGCCTGATCGAGCGCGAATCGCTGGCGCCTTCGGCGATGCTCGGATCCTGGGCCGGCGCCATGGGCCAGACCCAGTTCATGCCTTCGGCCTATTACGCCCATGCCGTCGATGGCGACGGTGATGGCCGGATCGACCTGTGGCACAGTCCGGCCGACGCATTGGCCTCCGGCGCCAACTTGCTTGCAAGCCTGGGCTGGAACCGTGGCCAACGCTGGGGGCGGGAGGTCAGCCTGGCGGCCGATTTCCCGTTCGAAAAAAGCGGTATTGAACAGCCACGGGCGCTGGTCGACTGGGCTGAACTGGGCGTGCGCCGGGCCGATGGTGCTGCCCTGCCGGTAGCCGACCTGAGCGCGCGTTTGCTGCTTCCAATGGGGCATGCGGGCCCGGCTTTCCTGGTCTATGACAATTTCGACGTGCTGCTTGGCTGGAACCGTTCGAGTTCGTTTGCCATCGCCGTGGGCCACCTTGCCGACCGCATCGCCGGTGCCGGAGCGCTCCACGCTGACATGCCGGATGATGGGGCCATGGCCATCGCCGAGACGGCCAGGCTGCAGCGACGGCTTGCGGAGCTGGGCTTCAGCCCGGGCGAGGCCGACGGCATCCTGGGCCCGGCCACGCGCAGCGCGTTGCGGAAATTCCAGCTCGACCGGGGCCTGATTGCCGATGGGTATCCGGATGAGCGCACCCGTGCCGCCCTGGTAGAGGCAGGCGATACGCCGGCCGGTCATTCTGAAATGTGAACCAATCAGAGGCCGGCTTCATCTGCCTCCGTGGTCACTATCAGTTCGTTCCGTATCACGATGGCGTATCACGATGGTTCAGACGCTGCGAGTGGCGTGCTGCATTGCACGCACGGCCTTCCCGAGACTGGC
>JBLRWT010000182.1:0-5016 GCA_047921095.1 Wenzhouxiangella sp.
CGAGTGGACCAAGGTGTCGGGCAAGAAGTCCTTCTCGAAGGAACGGGATGACCGCTGCGGCCAGTTGACGGCATCGGTAGCGCGCAAGGTCGTGATGTTGCTGAACGATCAGCACGCCGGCAAGTTCGCGCCTGCCACGCCTCGCCGGGGTGACCCGCGCGCGATAGCGGCTGTTGGGCGCGAACACCCCGTGGAAACGGGTCAGCCGGGCAAGCTCGGCGCTGGTGGGCGCCTTCACCCAGCGAAAGCGCAGCGAGCCGTCCGGATGCTCGACATACACCCCGTCGAGAAACAGCATGTGGAAGTGGACGTGTACTCGATGAACGAGAGCTCGTGCACCGGCTGCCCGGCCGCGCGGCGCAGATCCTGCTCCCACACGGTCAGGGGGCAGAGCTCACCCAGCCAGGCCTGGACCACGACGACACCGATGGTGACCAGGTGGACCGCGCGGAACCATAGGTTGCGCATCCACAGCCAGCCGCGGGTCCCGCCGACCACGATCAGCACCTGGCCACCGACCACGAACAGAACCACGGCAAAATGCAGCACCAGGATCGCGTCGGCGAGGATTGAGGCAATGGGACACGTCCCGGGTTTGGAAGTAGTTCACGGTAGCACGCCGACGGCCACTTCCACTGGATCCAGGGGATTCCACAAATGGTACACCGCGATCGTTGCGCCGACCCGAACACCGATCCGCGAATGGCGGGCCGCCCCTCCCCTCGGGGCCCCAGTCGGCCCGTTTCCCCTCCAGCCGCCGGCTCAATCAGCGCCCAGTGACAGCAGTGCCGCCTCCACCGCACGATCGTGCTCGTCCGGCGTCAGGGCACGGCCGTCTTTCAGTCCGAGTTGATCGCGCATGCGAATGCGCACCCGGTCCCAGGTTTCGGTGTCGTAGTGTTGGTGACAGGCGATGCAGGTACCTTCGCGCTCGGCCTTGGCACGCTGCTCATCCGACAACGGCCGATCCTGGGGAAGTGGCATGTTCTGGATCTGTTTGCCACTTCGGGTAACCAGCTGCTCCCAGGACCAGGGGAAATCTGGAATGGCTGGAATTAGCGGTTCGGCCCGCTCGGAGTCCGGGATATCACCGAACAGTCCGGGACCTTGGTTGGCAACCATGGGGGCATCACCCTCGACCTGGGCGGCACTGCGTGACTTGGCGTAGCCGTAGCCGATGGCCTTGGGGTCGCTGTGACAGCTTTCGCAGGTACGCGCAACCGCCGAGGTGGCATGCGGGTTCAGTGGCGCGAGGGTCGGCGACTTGAAGCCATCCGTGGTTTCGAAGATCCGGTTGGAATCGATCAGCACGCCGTTTTCGTCGACCATGGTCCAGACGACCTGGCAGCCGGGCACCACCGGGGTGACCTTGTCGCGGAAATTCACGGCCAGAATGGGGTTTTCCCAACGGATGTAGCCGACGTTTTCGATCACGATGTCGCCCGGGCTGGTGGTCAGCGTCTGTTTGCCGGTATGGGGATCGTAGTTCATCGCCGATAACGCCCAGTCGATACCCTCTACGGTCATGTCATACTTGATATGGCAGCCGTAGCACTGGGGTGCGGTGACCGCGTGACAGGCGTAGCACTCCATGGTTTCCATGTGCTGGTTGATGACTGACATGGCGACCCGACCCTGTTCGGTCTTCCAGGAATTGTTGATTTCCTTTTCCCGCAGCAGCGGAACCTCGTGGCGCTTGCCAGTGTAGAGGCTTTCGACAAAGGCCCGATCGCCTTCCCGGACCCAGCGCGTACGCGGATTGCCGCGGCTGGTGATCAGGTGCTCGGTCTGGCCCGAGGTGTAAGTGCCGCGTTCACCTTCGAGGGTGACAGGACTGCCATATCCCACCGGAAGCTCCCATGGGAAACGGTCCGGCGTGCCGTGGCAGTCGGCGCAGCCGATTTCGACCTGGTAGTAAGTGACCGGATAAATGTTGCCGTCGCCGTGGACATCGATGGAGGAATGGCAGTCGGCGCAGTCCATGCCACGTTCCTTGTGGATATCGGCCCGGGTGTGGTTGTATTCCTTGGTATACAGCGAATTTTGCGGGTTGCCGTGGGGATCAAAGGGAGGTGCCTCGCCCGAGCCGACATAGGTATGTTCGACCATGCCGGCAAAGGTGGTGCCGATGCGCTTGCCCCGGGTATGACAATGGGTGCACTGGGCCGAGGACACCGCGCTGGTGATCTGGTGGGTCTTCATGTGCGGTCCACGGTCTTTCGGGATCGTCGGGTCGTTACCCTCGTAGAGCGCGTCATTGGTGTAGGATGTGTGGCAGGCGGCACAGCCGCCGGCGCGGTGGTCGCCGCGGCGAGTTCGGCCTTCGCCCCAAACGTGGCAGCGGGCGCACTGCTTGCGGTGCATGTCGGCCAGGGCAGCGTGACCAGGATCGCCAAAGATCTCCAGGCCCGCGTGGTAGGTGGGGATGGCCTCCACCGAGTCCAGGCGCACGATGAATTCTTCCTCTATGGCCTTAGCGATCCATTCCTTGTAGGCCTCGGTTCCAGCCGAAGGCACCGCGCCTTCCGGGTCGTCCATGTCGAAATTAGCGTAGGGAAAAGTGCCCTTGGGAATGGCACCATTGGACGACAGGGTCTTGTTGGCCTTGCCGGTCTCCAGCGCCATGAGAGAACGCTGCACGCGGTAGACGTGGTTGGCGCCGGTGGCGCCGCTCGGGTCCGAAAAGGTTGAACGCCAGGGCATCATCTGACCGCCAGTCGGACCGTCTTCGAGCGGCTTGCCCATGACCGTGGTCAGGGCATTGGTGTCGCTGTGGCACTTGGCGCAGCCGCCACCTTCGGACATGACCCACATGCTTGACGGATTGGGCCACATGTTGGCATGGGCTGCGTCCTTGGTTGTCGCATCGGGCTGGCCTTCGTGGCAGACCGCGCATTCAAACCCCTCTCGCCCGCCGGCCATGGCGAGCAGCGTTGGCTGCATCGATTCGCTGATCACCTCGATGCCCTCGTGGCAGGACAGGCAGCCTTTTTCCGCGGCCCGAGCGGCATCGACTTCCTGGAACCGGGCTCTGATCTCCGGGTCCCAACGGCCTTCATCCAGTCCCCGGCTTGCCTCCCCCGACCGATCGCCGAAACCGACATCCATGACCGCCAACAGGATCAGGGCGGCGCAGCACAGTACGAGGAAGGTTTTTTTCATGACCAACTCCCCAGCACATGGCCGGTCCATTAACCGCCTATTCAATCTCATCACAAGCTGAAATTCAGGTCCAATCGAAAACGCTTCCCATCCTCAACTGAATCCAGACTTTCAACATCAAAAAAGCGCGCCATCAGATTGAAACGGTGCGAAAAGGCATAGGTTGCACGCAGTTCGTGGCCTCTGAAATTACTAGCCCGGGTCTGGTTGGCGGTGCCGAAACGATGCCAGTCATCCTGGGCGAAGGATGCATTGACCGCCAAATCCTCGATACGCGCGAAATACCAGCCTAGCTGCCAGTCTCCCTGGTGCTGCAGGCCACCCCATAGCAATGAAAACACCACGCCGTCTCGCTGGCTGGCGCTTGCGTTGGAGGCGGCGTTGTGGAGCAGGTCGAGCCCGAGCGTCGCGATCTTGGGTCCGATCGGATGCCGGATGTCGCCGCCAAGCTGCCAGATCGAATAGTTGCGTTCGCCATTGCCATCCAGCAGATTGCGTGCGCCCGGTTCGCCGTTGAAGCGAAAAAAGCCGCCGGCCAGATTGAAAGCGGTCCGCCCGCGCGCCCCACCCCAGACCAGCTGCGCGGCGTACAGGTTGCCGTTGAAACGATCCATGCCATCGGGCAGGGTGAATACGCCGAGGTAAACGGTCAGATTTTCCGGGGTCAGCGGTTTGCCCAAGCTTGCATGAATGCCCAGGGGGGTCGCGTCATCGTCCCAGAACAGTTCGTTCTGCTTCCAGAACGAGAACAGATTCCGGCCCAGCCAGAAGCCGGCACCTGCCCGGTCGTGGGCGACATACCAGCGGTCGAATACCGCATCCCGGTCGATATCAGAATCGACGTTCTCGGCTAGGGTGATGTGCGGACTTTGCTGGCTGGCCTTGCTGCCGGAGCGCAGGCGCGTACCAATGCGCCATTCCTGACCAAAAGCGTATTCGGCGTCGAGCCGAGCCCGGAATCGAAGCCGCGTGCGATCGTCACGCTCACTGCCGTCTACACGCACGGAGTCCCAGTCCTGCTCGCCGCGCAGACGAAAGTCAGCGTGAATGGAAAGGCGTTCGATACCCCCAGGATTCTCCAAGGCAGCAAAAGCGGCAGGACTGGCAAACGCGAGCGCAATCACCAATCCTGTCGTTTTCGCCGCAGTAGAAAAAAGACTGGACATTGAGCATTCGTCAGGGGTGGCTGGCTAAACACACTCTCTGCTTGCAGCAAGGACTTTCGGTTGATTTCAGGCCGTAGGGACCATATCGGGTAGCGTTGCCTATCCAGCGAGACGCGCGTTCACAACGCCGGGTCCCGCCGAGTATAGATTTTATGTTAGCCGTCAACCCGCCATATGCAAGTTTGGGTCGAAGTCGACGTTTTTCTGGAGTAGAGCGAAGAGGCCACTCGGGCGAGCTTGCGGCCCAACGCGACGAAGGCTGCCGTGGTGCTGAACCCCCGTTCCCTGAGTGCCAGGTAGTAAGGTTCCCAGAGCGGGTTTCTTCGCGCCTGCATGGCAGCGTTGAACAACAGCCTGCGAACCTCCGGGTCACCCTTTTTCGAATCGAACCCGGCACGAATCGAACCCGGAAATCGAACCCGGACACCCGCCTCGTGGGCATTCGCGTTCGAGGAGAATCGAACCCGGACACCCACCTCGTGGGCATTCGTGTTCGAGCAGCCGCCCCACCCGGCAGGCGATGGTGTGGGCCAGCTGCGTCAGTTGGACCGAGGTTGGCGAGCTGCCCCATTGGAAGCGCAGGCGGGTGCCATCGGGGCAGCCGCTCCGCGACACGATCCGGACAAACTTCTTGAATCGGTGGCATCGCCATCACGCGTCCGTCAGGGCCTTCGATTCTCAGGCTCCG
>JBLRWT010000183.1:0-4971 GCA_047921095.1 Wenzhouxiangella sp.
ATGGCCGACGGACGATGCTGAAATCAAGATCAAAAGCAGTTTAAACGTGAAGACGCAAAGACGCGAAGAAAAACACAGGGGATTGGATCGGCATTGCGGTCAGTCATTCTTTGCTTTTGATCTTTTTTTCACGTACTTCTTTGCGTCTTCGCGTCTTCGCGTTTAATCGCTTTTGACTTTGATTTTGATCCTGCTCTTTTTCTATCTTTGCGCTCTTAGCGCACTTCGCGGTTAGTCGCCTTTGCCTTTGCTCTTTTTCAAGCCACTCGATGGGTCAGGCGGTAGACGGCGGGGATGACGAGGAGGGTGAGGAGGGTTGAAGCCAGGAGGCCGGAGATGATGGCCCAGGCCATGGGGGGCCAGAGGGTGGATTGGGTGAAGGTCAGCGGCAGCAGGCCGGCGATGGTGGTGGCGGTGGTCAGGAGGATGGGGCGGGTGCGTCGGGCGACGGCGCCGGTGATGGCCTGTTCGATGGTCAGTCCTTCCTGACAATTGGATTCGATGACATCGATCAGGACGATGGCGTTGTTGACCACGATGCCGATCAGTGCGACCACGCCCAGCATGGCGGTAAAGCTGAACGGCTGGCCGGACAGGATCAGCCCTGGAATCACACCGACGGCCGCCAGTGGCACGGTGAGCAGGACGATACCGACCAGCTTGAAGGAGTTGAACTGCCACAGCAGGAAAATCAGCAGCAACAGCAGGCCGATCGGCAGGGTCTGGAACAGGGCGGTGTTGGCGGTATCGGCCTCGGCGGCGGCGCCACCAAGCGCCAGTCGAACGCCCGGCGGCAATTCAAGCGCTTCCAGGTGCGGCATGGCGCGCTGGAGTACCTCGTTGTAGGTCACGCCCTCGGCTGTCTCGGCAAGAACCGCGGTCATGCGCTCCAGGTCGCGATGCTCGATCACCGCCGGCTGAAAATCGACGCTGGTTTGCACGAACAGTCCCAGCGGCAAGGGTCCGTTGTTCGTTTCGATCGTCAGCCCTTCCAGGGCATGCTCCGGCAAGCGCTCGCCTTCGGGGGTGCGAATTCGCATCGGCAGGGGTTCGCGTCCGGCCCACCAGGTTGAAATCTCTCGCCCCTGGGTTGCCTGCGACAGCGCCTCGGCCACGGCGCGTCGGCTGACGCCGTGGCGGGCGGCTTCGGCATCATCGATTGCAAAGCGCATGGTGGGAATGCCGTCGCCGAGGCGATGGCGGGCGTCCTCGGCGCCGGGGATGGTGCGCAGTATGGCCAGAACCTGTTCGCTCGCCTTTGCCAGGTCGCGACCATCACGACCAAACAGGCGAATCTCGACCGGCGCATCGATGGGCGGACCCTGTCCGAGGCGACCGGCGACGACCTGTGCTTCAGGCAACTGCTCGGGTACGTGGGCTCGCACCCAGTCGAGAATGCCGGGCAGGTCGCCATCACTTTCAGCCACCACCACCACGCGCGCCAGGTGCGGTGTGCGTGGTGTTTCGATCAGGTTGTAGTAGAAGCGCGGGCCGCTTGAGCCGGAGAAGTGGTGGACTTCGCGCACGCGGGGCAGCTTGGCGAGCTGGCTGGCCACGGCGCCGGCGGCCAGGTCAGTGCTTTCGACCCGGGTGCCTTCGGCAAAGTGCAGGTCGACGATCAACTGGTTGCGGTCGGTGCTGGGAAAGAAATCGCGTTGCAGCAGACCGCTGACCGCCAGGGCCAGGACAATGGCGATCAAAACCAGTGCGCCAGCCAGTATTTTCCACGGTGAACGATTGGCCAGTCCGCCCAGGCTTCGGCCTATCTGATCAATGCGTCCGGGCCCCGCAGCCGGGCTGCGGCGCAGGGTGAGACTGGCCATGGATGGCGTGACGAAGATGGCATACAGGTAGCTGACGACCAGGATCAGCATCACCATGATCGGGATGGCGCGGGTGAAGTCGGCGGTATCGCCCGGTGCAAGCAGCAGCGGCGTGAATGCGGCCAGGGTGGTGCCGGTGGCCGCGGCCAGTGGGCCGGCCAGCTCGCGCACGGCTGCGGCCGCGGCCAGGGTGGCCTTCTTGCCGCGATCGAGATGCCATTGCAGGTTCTCCACCATGACGATGGCGTTGTCGACCAGCATGCCCAGGGCGATGACCATGCCGGCAATGGCAATCTGGTGCAGGACGCCTCCGCCAATGGCGTAGATGGCCAGGCCGGTCAGGGTCACCATCGGCAACAGCGCGGCGACGACCAGCCCCGGCCTCAAGCCCATGAACAGCAGCAAGACAGAGGCGACAATCAGAACGCCGAGCAGCAATGAGCGGCCGAGTTCGGCCAGCCGGCTTTCCACCCAGTGCGGCTGGTAGAACATTTCCTCGATCAACAGTGGTGCGTAGTCAGGTTGCAACTGGGCTACCCGTTCACGAATCTGCTCGCCGAAGCGCACCGCGTTGAGACGGTTCTCCGGAATCACGATACCCAACCCGACCCCGGGCTTGCCGTTATGCCACAGGCGCTCGGTCGCCGGCTCGGCCGGACGCAGGCGGACATGGGCGATTTCGTCCAGCGTGAGCACCACGCCGTTGCCAACATGAATGGGAAGGGCGGCCAATTCGTCCAGGGATCCGAAATCGGTACTGGCGCGCAAGACCAGGCTGCGCTCGGCCGCCTTGAGCGTGCCGGCGGGCAAGGTCTGGTTGGCGGCGTGAATCTGATCGGCCACGGCCGCAGCACTCAGGCCCAGTTCGCGCAGCCGGGCGGGGTCGATGGCGATTTCCAGTTCTTCACCGGGGTTGGCCAGAAGGTCGATCCGGCCGATATCGGGCACCCGGAACAGGTCGCGGCGAAGCTGGCGGGCGGCATCGAGCAGTTCGAGAAGGTCATCGGAACCGGTGACGCTCAGCACGATGCCGTGGGCGTCCATGGAGCGATCACGAATTTCGATCGGCCCGGCGCCGGCCGGGAGCTTGCGCTCGGCCCGTTCGACGGCGACGCGGATCCGATCCCAGACCGCATCGGTGTCATAGACATGCTGATGCATGCCTACGACCATGTGGGCAAAGCCCAATCGCGCGGTGCCACGAATTTCGCGCACTTCCTCGACTTCCGCCAGGGCTTCTTCAACGATATTGAGCACCAGACGCTCGACCCGCTCCGGGTCGGCGCCGGGCCAGGGCACCAGCACGTGGCCATAGCGATAGGGAAAGAACGGGTCTTCCTGCCGATCCATGCCAAACCAGGCGGCCAGGCCGATCAATGACAGCAAAACCACTGTCGCCATCACCAGGCGACGACGCGCCATGGCCGCGACAATGATGTTCATCGCAGCACGCGCACGGGCTCATCGTCCAGTAGCTGTCCCTGGCCGGCCACGACGACAAGGTCACCCTCGGTCAGGGGACCTTCGATGGCGATGCGGTCGCCGCTCAAGGAGCCAAGTTTTACCGGCACCATCAGGGCGCGGTCGCCAACGATTCGAAACAGTCGACTGTTGTTGGCTGCTGGATCGATGATCGCTGCCAGCGGCACGGTCAGCGTGTCCTGTCCCGGCCAGACCAGTTCCACCTGCACGCCCTGGCCCGGTTGCCAGTGCTCATCTGGCTGATCGAGGACCATGACGATACTGGCCGGACGGCCCGGCGCGGCCAGCCCGATTTCCCCAATCGTGGCCCCAGCCTGGCGGCCATTGATACTGCGAATGGTCACTTCCTGGTCGGGTTGCAGATGACTGGCGCGCTCGGCACCCAGATGGACGACAACCTCCAGCGCGCCATGACCCGCAAGCGAAATCACCGGCTCACCGGCGCTGACAAACTGACCGGGTTCGGCGAAAAGTTCGACCACGGTACCGGCGTAAGGGGCACGCAACTGCGCCTCGGCCAATTGTTCGCGGGCCTCGTTGCGTTCGGCTTCGGCCCGGGAAAGGGCCTGCTTGAGCGCGTTACGCCGCGAGACGATTCGTTCCAGTTCCTCGGTCGGGACCAGGTTGCGCTGGTGCAGGTCCTCCAGTCGCCGGACCTCCCTTTCGACCTGGCCCAGTTGCTCTTCGATCTCGCGCACGCCGGCTTCGGCCGCCGACAAGCCGGGCATCAGGGCCGGATTGTGCAGAATCGCCAGAACCTGTCCGGCGCTAACGTACTGGCCACGGCGAACGCGGCGTTCGGCGAGTTGGCCGCCATGCAGGAAGGCCAGCTCGCTGCGCTCGGCGGCACGGGTCACGCCGGGCAGGCGCAATCGCTGTCCGCCATTGTCCAGCTGCACCGGGGCCACCCGGACCGCGCGCGCGGAATCCGGGGGCGGCAGGGTGGTGTTGCCGTTACGGGCGCCGACCGCAAAGGCAACGATCGCGACCGCCAGGATCAACGCGAAACACCCGAATCCGACGGCCAACAGCCGGCGATGCCGGGCGAGTAAACTGGCCGACCGGTCAATAAATTGAGAAAATTCATTCATAGCCCATCTGCCTTTTTCACACGGGCCGCGGCAGCAGCCCTTCCATGAAAACCTTGAGGAAATCGTTCAGGAATTCATCATCGCTACCCATGCCCGGCCAGTCGCGGTGGTGATCGCGCGACTCGAACCAATTGGTACAGACGCTGATGAACATGGTGACGACGTGGGTCGGATTGACGTCGGCGCGCAACAGCCCGGCTTCCTGCGCCTGACGAACCCGCTTGGCGCCCAGGCCGACCAGTTCGGCATCCATGTGGCTGCAACTCTTGTCGCCTTCCAGATGGGCCCAGGCGAACAGGCGAACCACCTTCGGGTTGTCGCGCAGAAACTCGAAGTAGCGGATCACCCCGTTCATCAGCAATTCCGCACCGGGCTTGTCGGCCTGATCGAGTTCTTCCTTCTGGCCCATGTAATAACGCGCAAAGGCCTGCTCCTTGACCGCATCCCACAGCGCTTCCTTGCCACCGAAATGGTGGTGGATCAGACTCTTGGTCACATCCGACTGCTGGGCGATCTCGCGCATGGTGACGGCGGCAAAGCCCTTGTCGACGAACAATCCGTAAGCCGCCTCGAGG
>JBLRWT010000184.1:0-4955 GCA_047921095.1 Wenzhouxiangella sp.
ATCGGGCGAGCCTCATTCACATAGTTCACCAGGGTGTTCTCGAGGACACGACCCGCATATCGACCGGAACGGGTCGTCGTGAATGGTGGATGAGGGGGCCAAAGATGCACAAAATGGTAGGCTGGGCCATCGACGGCCGTTTCAAGTCTGTCGATATAGTCGGCGAAGAACCGTCGTTGCTGATACGACAAAACTGTCTCGGGATCGTTGAGCCACATGCTCAGCCGCCAATTATTACCGTTGTAGATCCAGACTCTGGCCTGGTGCGGACTTTGCCGGAAAAACGAAAGGTCAAGCAGATGCGCGGCATCCTTTTTGACTTGATCCAGGGCCGAACCCCGGTAGATCCTTGGCAACGTGTAGTAATTGCTGTATTGCCCTTGCCGCATGCTCATCAGGGGCATCAGGTTGACCGTATAACCCTGATCCAGAAGAGTGTTGTGAAAGCCCTCTTCCATCGCTTGCCGATAGTACTCCTCGGGTGAAACGCTGCCATCATAGGTACGGCCCGAGAAGATGGCCGGCATTGCCAGTGCGGTATTGGGTGCAACAGCTATGTTTTCCCGGAACAGCGTGAATCCGTCGAATTCGTCCTCCAGCCCTTGCTCGGCCACAAGGTCAGCGAAAACATCAGTCTGAAAATTATCCATGACGATATGAATGATGTTCCGCGTTCGCGAAAACTCATGGATGCCCTTTGGTGGTCCCGAAGCTGACGGACGTTCCTTGACCCAGAACTGCTCATTCTGCTCCATCACACTCGCTGTCAGCATGGTCGCTTGTAGTACTACAAAGACCAGGCTGCCAAAAGCTGCGATGCGTGCAGCCCGGGCCGCCAAAACAATCGATGCTCCAAGAACCACCACCCAAATCAATGAATCCGCCCAGACCGGAAACTGGATCGCCGTCCAGTCCAGGCCACGTCCATCCAGTTGGCCGTAGTCGGGCATCAAAAAGGCGCCTTGAAGCCAAAGTAATACACCGCAGGCGAAAAGCAGGGAAACATAGACGGCGCGTGCCAAACGTCGAAAAAGCAGACCCAGGCTTGCGAGGCCGGCTGCGAGCAATAAACCAAGCGGCAGATAGATGGCGATCAGAGTCTGATAGCTCGTCCCAAACTCCTCGGCGTTGGCCAAATAAATGCTCGACGGGCCGAACAACGTTATGTTGAGCGCCGGTAACAGGGCAACGATGAACATTGGAAGAAAGGCAATCGCCTTGTCCTGGTCTTTCGTTTTACTTGTCATTGTTTATGGAGATTGATTGTCGGCATGTTCGATTTTCATTCGGTAAAGCGCGATGCCGAGTGTGCGCTGGTCGCCGCTGATACCCATTTCGTAAGGCGAAACCGCATCCGGAAAGCGAAAATCAAAATGTAATGAATCGGCAACTTCTGCAATTCGGGCGGGAATTCGCACCTCGTGCCAGCCGCGCCGGCTCGTCTCCCAGGCTTGCACAATCTCATCGTTGACCCGTACTTCAACCCTCGGACCATCAATGGCTCCTCGTGCGGTAAATGGCAAGAATTCAAATCGGGCAATCAGAGATCCGGCCACCGGCTCGCCTAAATTAACTTCGATGTCAGCACGATCAGCTGTTGACCATACCATCCCGTCTACGGTCGGCTCACTCCACCCGCCCTGCAAAAAGGCGAGCGCCGAAGAGCTTGGTCGAAATCGGACTAGTTCACCGAGACGATACTCAGGCCTGAGCCCGGGAGTTGGCTGCCGTGCCGGGCTCAGGGTCTGGCCGGTGGCAGTCCAGTTGGCCGAAAACCAGCTGAAATCGTCGACGAGGTACTCGGTCATTTCCGGCAGATACTCGCCGCTCCAGCCGGCAAAACTGTAAAAGAGGTAGCGCCGCTGGCGCTGTTCCGTTGGCTCGATCTGGAACATGTTGCGGCCAGGATAAGTGCCGGGCAGCTGCGCCAGATCGGCCATGGTCTGCGCCAGATCGCCAAGTGAAACCGGGGCATCGGAAACAGCGAGTTCGCCACGCGCGGCCGGCGGCTTGATCAATATGAGCGGCAGCCCTGAGGCCAGATGACCAGGTGGGATATCCATATTCGCCGGCTCGTTCTGATGAAACCCGGAACCCAGCTCCTCGACCCGGACCTCGTTGGTATATTCCCCGCCGCCATGATCGGAGACCACGACCACAAGCGTGTCGTCGTAGATACCGTGCTCATGCAGACGATCCAGAAATCGGCTCAACACTTCGAGTGAGGCGTGTGACTGGCGGTAGAAGCTCTCCCGACCATTTGGCAGACGGGCCAGATTCAATTGTTCGTCCAGATGAAATGGCGCATGCGGAATCAGAAAATGAAAAAGCTTGAAAGCCGGCTGGTCCAATGACGCATTTGACAACTTCAAGTCGTGAATGAATCGCTGCACACGGTGCGGCGCATCATTGCGCTCCACCGGGCCGTCCTCTCTCTCAGGGCAGGTCTGAGGCATCAACGCCGCGAGGCGCCAATGATAGTCATTGAGCCAGTAAGGCTTGGCCTGGTGCGGGCTGATACGGAACAGACCCAGGTCGACCAACCGACCGGTTTCGGCCCGCGCCGTCTTGCATTCGATTACGGGGATGGCATTGGACGCAACCCGCGGCGAGACATGCACGACACGCTTGATATGAGGAAACAGGTCAACACGCCAACCGTCCCGGATCATGGTGCGGGGCAGCGATTCCTGCAGGAAGCTGGTGCGGATGAACTGCTGGACCGGCTGGTCGTTTTCGTACCATTGACCGGTCAGCATCAGCGCCAGGCTGGGATAGGTTTTCGAGTATCCGGCCAGGGCATTGCGGAAAAAGGTAAAGCCATCAAACTCTTCTCGCCAGCGCGGATGTTTGTTGATCAACTCCTGAAAGATGTCAGCCTGGAAGGCATCGAACACGATGACGACAACGTTTTGCTCGCTGGAAAAGGAGTACTTGTGGCCGTCATCGAAACTGTAACGATGAAACTCGGGCACCATCGGTCGCTGATGCAACGCCAAGGCCACGGGTATGCTCTGGATCACCAAAAGGATCAGAGCGATCCAGGCGGTGCGGTCAGCAATCGGCTTGCGATAAACCACGGCAACCCAGAGCACCGCGATCCAGACCAGCAATTCCAGCGCCGACCGGCCTCGGTAATCACGCCACCTGATGGCGCTGCCATCAAGCACGCCGTAATCCCAGACCATCAGTTGACCCTGCAGCCAGACAAGGACAGCCAATCCCGCCGTCACAGCCAAGACCAACCGCGGCCAACGCATCGACAAAGTCACTGTTAGCAACAGGCCAACAATCAGCGCGACGGTCGCCAGGGTCAACAGCCCGGGGAGAATATCGGAAAGCCCGGCGGAAAGATCGTAGATATTGGCCGAGTAAATCTGAAGCGGAATAAAGAGAAAAGGTGGCAACACCAAGGCCAGCGCGACGACAATCAATGAGCCCGGCCGCAGGGCACGCCCCACCTTATCTGAACTGGTATTGCCTTGCTGCATCGCCTGGGCTCCTCATCCCGTTCTCATTGCAGGCTATTGGGTGCTGAAGACCCATTGCCGAAGTATTCGGGGCGTCACATGGTGCAG
The DNA here is from genome assembly GCA_047921095.1 of Wenzhouxiangella sp. Lineage (GTDB taxonomy): Bacteria > Pseudomonadota > Gammaproteobacteria > Xanthomonadales > Wenzhouxiangellaceae > Wenzhouxiangella. The sequence continues at coordinate 3,579 of JBLRWT010000184.1, forward strand.
AGCAATAAGGCCGTGATTTCGCCACCCCAGCTCTGAACTGCAAGCATTGTACTGTCTAACCGGAATGACGGAGTGCTTTCTCGGGCGACAGACTGCGGGCATTGTAGTGAGCGTCCGGCCACGCGCCTTTGCGACACATGACCGCCGCCATGTGGGTCGGCGTCAGCTCGCCGGTCTCGAACCCGCGTTCGTCACATTCGTGCAAGCGGTCGACGAAGCTTCGGTCTTCGGGGTCTTCGGGATCGAAGTTGTAGCCATAGGCCCGGTCGATGAAAATGTCGACGACGTTGCCGAAACCGATGAATACCGGAAAGTCAAACCGCTCCACCAGCAATGGCAGAATGTCCTGGGCGCGGATGCCCTCGAAACAACCCTCCGAGTAGTCCCTGTTGACGTACTCGGTCTCCAGCATCTTTCGCTGGTGGTTGTATTTGTAGCGGTCTGGCAGTTGATCCCAGAAACGCTGGACATGAACGAGAGCTTCCGGCCAGCGCTGATGGCCGTTGCGGCCGATCATGTCGGAGACAATGAACAGTCCAGTCGTTGCAAGCCCATTTTCCACACCATCGAAAAGGCCTTCCAGGTTGGTTACATGATGCAGGCACTGGTTCGCAAGGATCGCCTGGTACTTGCCGTCCGGGCTCCAGTCGTTGAAATCCGCCTCTACAGCTGCGATTTTGCCTTCCAGCCCGGCCTCCGACGCCAGCGTCAAACCTCGCTCCAGTAAATCCGGATTGATATCCATGCATTCGATCGTGAAATCACCCAACCCGAGCGACTGAAGCTCTCGAGCCATTTCGATCTCCGAGCAACAGTCTCCTGCTCCGATGCTCAGAAATCTTGGTGCGCCGGCGGGGCTCATCCTGGCGGCATGCGCCATATACTTGGTAAACAGCGCCTCAGGATGGGTGGTTCCAAGCTCTTCGAACCACGGTCGAACGTATTTGTTGGACCAGTAATGGAAAATCGGCGGCAACTCCTGAAAATCCGTCACGCCGGAAAAATGCGTCAGCTCATTACCCAGCCGCCGCCGGTAATCGCTATCGGCCGCAGGCTGATTTGCCGTCCTTGCCTTGAGCCAACTGAGCCACTTCATGACCCTAGTTTACTCCCACTCGATCGTCGCCGGCGGCTTGCCGGAGATGTCATAAACCTCCCGTGAGATGCCATCACATTCGTTGATGATGCGGCGTGAGACATGATCGACACCGTGGCGACGCGCCACCTCGGCGGTATCGTCGGCCGATCCGTCATCGATCACCAGCCATTCCACGGCATCGAAACCGTCGACCTCGCGCGGCAGGTCGGCCAGCGTCAACGGCAAAGCCTGCGCTTCATTGAAGCAGGGAATCTGGATGATCAATTTGTTCATTGCGA
>JBLRWT010000185.1:0-4939 GCA_047921095.1 Wenzhouxiangella sp.
CTGTAGCCGCATTTATCACCTGGTCGGCAAGGATTCTGCCTTCGACCAGCGCATTATCGGCTGGCGCAACCGCCTGCGCGAACTGCACAGGGGCCAGAAGGGTCCGGCCGAGATCGTGTCACTGGAACACCTGCTGCATGAACAGCGTCTGATCAAGTCGAGTTCGGAAATCCGCTGCATGCGCCGTGCCGCGACGATTTCCGCCAGTGCCATGGCCCGCGCCATGCGCGCGTGCAAGCCCGGCATGAACGAAGCCGAAGTGGTTGCCGAGCTGATCCACGAATACCAGCGAAACGCCTGCCCAACCGCCTACATGCCGATAGTCGCCGGCGGGGCCAATGCCCTGACCCTGCACTACGTTACCAACGACCAGCCCTTGCCCGATGACGGCTTGCTGCTGATCGACGCCGGTTGTGAATACCAGGGTTATGCAGCCGATATTTCGCGCACCTTTCCGGTCAACGGCCGCTTCAGTGCCGCCCAGCGTGAGGTCTACGAGGTCGTGCTGGCCGCCCAGACTGCGGCCATTGACAAGGTCCGACCCGGCGAGTCGTTCGAGGCCTACCACGAGGCCGCAGTCTCGGTCCTGACCCGCGGCCTGATCGACCTTGGCCTGCTTTCCGGCGATCTCGACGGCAATATCGAGCAGAAGAGCTACCAGCGCTATTACATGCACAAGACCGGCCACTGGCTGGGACTGGATGTGCACGATGTCGGCGACTATCGAATCGATGAGATGTCGCGAGTGCTCGAAACGAACATGGTCGTCACGGTCGAACCCGGCCTCTATATCGGTTGTGACGACGACATCCCGAAAGCCCTGCGCGGTATCGGCATCCGCATCGAAGACGACATTCGGGTCGGTACCGATGGCCCGGATAATTTGACTTCCGCCGTCCCCAGCGATGCCGACGAGATTGAACGGATGATGGGCGGATGAAGTCGTTCGACATCGTCATTTCCGGAGGCGGCCTGGTCGGCGCGGCACTGGCAATCGGCCTGGCTCGGATCGGCTTCAAGGTGGCGGTGATCGAAGCGACATCGCGCAGCGCCGACAGCCAGCCCAGCTACGACGACCGCACATTGGTCGTCAATGCCGCTTCGCTCAACATCCTGTCCAACCTGGGACTGTTGCCGAATGAACTGGACCGACAGCCGCTGCGCCGGATCCAGATCACCCGGGCCGGGGGATTCGGCCACCTTGAACTCGATGCCGCCGACCACGGACGCGACTATTTCGGCGCCGTCATCGTCGCCCGCGAACTCGGTAATGTGATGCTGGCTGCCCTGGCGAGCGAGGACAACATCACAGAGCTGTGCCCGGCCAGCCTGGAGACCTTCACTGTTGATGACGACCGGATCGAGGTCAGGCTCGCCAGCGGCGAAAAACTGGCAGCCAGACTGCTGATCGGCGCAGACGGCAATCACTCGCGCGTACGCGACATCGCCGGGCTGGCCTGCCAGCGTCATGATTACCAGCAATCGGCCATGATCTTCAACATCACGCCCGGCCATGCGCCAGCGGCCACTGCCTGGGAACGATTCACCCCGGACGGTCCGCTCGCGCTGCTGCCGCAGCCGGCCGGCCGGCTGGGCGTGGTCTGGATCGCCGCCACCGAAGGCATCGACGAGGCAATGAGCTGGACCGATGAACAGTTGGTCGAACGACTGCTCAAACGCTTCGGCCCGAGTCTTGGAAGCTTTTCCCGGCCAGGCAAACGGGCTCGCTATCCGCTGGTTCGACAACGCACGAGCCGACCGATTTCGGAGCGGATCGTGGTCGTCGGCAATGCCGCCAATGCCGTCCATCCGGTATCGGCCCAGGGATTCAACCTGGGTCTGCGCGATGTGGCCGGGCTGATCGATGCCCTCACCAAGGCCAAAGATCCGGGCGACGACACCCTATTGGAAAACTACGCCCAGGCTCGCAAGGATGACCAGGAAGCGACCGTCGCCTATACCGACACCCTGGCGCGGGCATTCACCAACCCGCTGCCCCTGGCCGGCCTGGCCGCCAGTCTGGGCCTTGCCGCCCACGCCGGCTGGCCATCGCTGACGCGCCGCCTGGTCCGCTCCGCAATGGGATTTCGGGAGCCGGTCAGCACCCTGGCCCGCGATCCCGCAGATCATTCGCGACCATGAAACGCATCGATTTCGATATCGTGATCTGCGGTGGCGGCGTCGCCGGCGCGACGGCAGCTGCCCTGCTCGCAGCCCAGGACTTGCGCGTCGGCCTGATCGACGCGCGCCGTCCATCCGACAAGCTGCCTGACGATGATTTCGACCCGCGCGTGGTAGCGATCAGTCCCGGCTCGCAACGCATCCTGAAGGCCAGTGGTGCATGGGATGTTCTGGACACCACGCGAGCGGGCCACTACGCCAGCATGCAGGTTTGTTCCGGCAGCCAATCGATCACGTTCCGGGCCAGTGAACACGGCCTGGAACAACTTGGCTGGATCGTCGAAGTTCCCGCGATGCAGCAGGCCTTGTGGCAAGCCCTGGCGCATCGCCCCGAAGTGCAGATTCTCGCCCCCGCTCGCATTACCAAATTTGAACCGGGGCGCGACAGGGTCCGGATCGAACTCGACAATGGCCAGGTCCTTCGCGCCGCCTTGCTGGTCGGGGCCGACGGCGCACGTAGCTGGCTGCGGCGCCAGGCCGGCATTGCCGTCGACGAATGGCATTACAACCAGAAAGCACTCGTCACCCACGTCAAGACCGAACAGCGCAACGAGGGCCTGGCCTGGCAGCGATTTGCCGAGCATGGCCCGCTGGCCCTGCTGCCGCTGGCCGATGGGCGCTCCTCGATCGTCTGGTCGCAGCCCGAGGCTCGTGCCGCAGCGCTGCTGGCGATGGATGAAGATGAATTTGTCGCTGAACTCAATCAACATCAGGACAGCCCATTTGGTCCAGTCATCTCATGCGGCCCACGCTATGCCCTGCCGCTGGTTCGGCGCAAGGCGCACAGCCTGGTTCATGGACGCCTGGCCTTGCTTGGAGATGCGGCCCGAACGGTGCATCCGCTGGCCGGCCAGGGCCTGAATCTTGGCCTGGCCGATGCCGCCGCCCTGGCAGAGGTTCTGGCCGACTGGCGCCCGGGCCAGGCCATTGACCAAAACCTGGACCGTTACCAGCGCTGGCGCCTGAGCGCGAGTGAAGTCATCGGCGGCGGCATTCATGCCATCAATGAGCTGGCCCACAGCCCCGGCGACCTCGGGCGCGGCCTGCTGGGTGTCGGTTTCGGCGCCGCCGCACTGCTTTGGCCCCTGCGCGAAGCCTTTGTCATCCGTGCCTGCGGCCTGGACAGCGACAGCCCGAAGCTGGCCCGGAACGCCTGAAACCTTCATGGAAGTCCCGTCGCCACCCCCGCCGTCGCCACTGAGAGCCGCCCTGTTTGTCGCCGCTGGCGCCACCCTGATCAGTTTCGCCGCCATCTTTACCCGCCTGGCCGACGTGGCGCCCACCACCTCGGGTTTCTACCGCATGTTTTTCGGTGCTATCGGCCTGCTCGTCCTGCTGGCTTTGAGCCGGGACATGCGGATCGGATTTTCTCGCAACTGGGCCGGCTCATTCCTGATCGCCGCCCTGTTTGCCGCCGACATCTGGTTCTGGCACCGCTCGATCCTCTATATCGGCCCCGGACTCTCAACCCTGCTGGCCAACTTCCAGGTCTTCATCCTGACCGCCATCGGCGTCATCTGGCTGAGGGAACAGGTGGGCTGGCGTTTCGCTTCAGGTCTGGCACTGGCGACCCTCGGCCTGTGGCTGTTGTTCGGACGCGACTGGGCCGGGCTGCCGCCCGACTACCGGCTCGGCGTGATCTTCGGCCTGCTGACCGCCGTGGCTTACGCCAGCTACATCCTCAGCTTGCGCGGGCTGCAGATTCGACACCCCGGCATTCGGCCGGAAGCTCGCCTGGCACAAGTCACCATCTGTTGCGGCGTGATTCTCGGCCTGGTCAATCGGGTCGAAGGCAACAGCTTTGCCATTCCCGATGCTCAGTCGCTGGCCGCCCTGGTCGCCCTCGGCATCTGCTGCCAGGTGCTGGGCTGGTTGTTGATCACGCGCGGCATGCCCTTTCTCCCGGCAGCCCTGGTCGGCTTGCTGTTGCTGCTGCAACCATCACTTTCGATCGTCTGGGACATGCTGATCTTCGCCCTCCGCCTCGGCCCCTGGCAAATCACCGGCGCCGCCCTGGCCCTGATCGGCATCTACCTCGGCTTCCGCTCCGCCGCCAGACGAAAGGTTCTGGCTTGAAGGTAGAAGGCACATAAAAAGGTCAAAAGCTTTGAAACGCGAAGACGCGAAGACGCAAAGGAAAAATAAAATCCGATTGGACCTGCCCTGCTTCCTTTGCGTGCTGTGCGTCTTTGCGGTTAGTGGTTTTTTCAAAAGCGAAAAGACGGACTAACCGCGAAAAAGCGCAATGAGAAAACCTTTTGAACGCAAAGACACTCCCTTCACGGCAAGGGCTTTTTTTGGCTAGCCCGCTTTTGGTATTCTCTTTGCGTCTTTGCGTCTTCGCGTTTAAATGCTTTTGCTTTTGCTTGTGATCTTCCAGTCCACCGGGGTCTGGCCGCGGCTTTCCAGCCAGGTGTTGGCCCGGGAAAAATGGCGGCAGCCGAGGAAGCCGCGGTGGGCCGATAGTGGTGATGGGTGCGGGGCGGTCAGGACCAGGTGGCGCTGGCGGTCGATATCGGCGCCCTTCTTCTGGGCCTGGCTGCCCCACAACATGAACACCAGGTTGTCACGTCCCTCGTTGAGTACCTCGATGACCCTGTCAGTAAATTGCTCCCAGCCCTTGCCCTGATGCGAGGCGGCCTTACTCGCCTCGACAGTGAGCACGGCATTGAGCAACAGCACGCCCTGCTGTGCCCAGGAAACAAGGCAACCATTGCGGGAAAAGGGGATACCCAGGTCACCCAGAATATCCTTGAAG
>JBLRWT010000186.1:0-4933 GCA_047921095.1 Wenzhouxiangella sp.
GACCTCCGTCTTCCTATTCAGCTTCAAAGCGGTCGTGAAAGATCAATCCCGGGTCTTCGGCCGTGATATGTGGCTGGAGGACGAACAGTCCCCCGGGTTCGCCGGCCGAGCCAATGGAGCTGACGATGACGATGCCACTGTCGAAAAACGGGTAATTGCTCCAGGCACCGCTGAACTCGAGACCCTCTTCGTCATGTTGAATCCCTGCATCAGCCTGCAGATTCGCACTGTGCGCATCGGGGTCCGGAAAGACATCAAAGAAGGCGACTTCAACGAGTTCAGCGGTGGCGATATTGGTCAGGTCGAGGATGCGCAGACCGGCGGTGTAGTTGGCCTGGTAGACATGATTGCCGCGGACGTAAAGGTTGTGATCGATCGCTTCTTCGGTTGAAAAGAAATGACCAATCACCACCGGTGCTTCCAGATTGCCGACATCCCAGATGATGGTGCGAGTGTTGTGGGCAAATCCTCTTTCGTCGAGTTCGTCACCAAGAAGAAAATAGCGGTGATCTTCCGTCAACCAGCCTTGATGAGCGAACCCAGAGCCCGCATAGCCTTGGCGACCCAAGATCTGAGGCGACTTCTTGTCCGTCACCTCGACGATGGTCAGGGTGTTGTCGGGCGAATTGGTATCTGGGTTGGCATTGAAGCAGATCTCGGCACCTTGATATCGCGTGTCGGGACCTCTGTAGATGACACACTGCGTGTCGTGAGTGTAACCGTCCGCCCTAAAGCAACCCGCGAATAAGGGGACCACGGGGTCGTTGATATCAACCATGTACAGACCGCCACCACAGTCGTCTGCACCAACGACGTAGGCAAAACCGCTTTCCTCGTTGATGGCAATGTTATGCGCCATGTTGAAGGTGGCCAGATGAGCCGTGCTCTGGAATTGCACCGGCGGGCTGGTCACCGCCCTTAGCTGATTCAGATCGAACACCTGCAACCCGTGGCCGGACGCTTCGCTGACGATGTAGGCGTGGTCAGAATGGACCTTGATATCACGCCAGGGGGAATTGCCGGTATGGGTTGGCAAATGACCAATGAATATGGGGGCAACGGGATCGCTCAAGTCAAGAAAGGAGGTGCCATTGTTGCATCCCATCAATGCGTATTCAGTTCCCGTCACCGGGTCTGTCCATCCCCAAAGATCGTTCCCGCGATTGCCGCAGCCCATGTCGTCCAGCGGGACATAGGCGAGCAAGTCGACTGCCATGCAATGAAAATCGCCAGCAAGACCGTCGACACAGGGAACTGCTGACACCCGGACCCACGCCGAAGTCGGTTGCGGCTCGACCGCTGGCTCATGACCTGGCGGGATAGCCATCAGCGAAGATGCCGTCAGCAGGAAATAAATGGGCAAGATTCTATGCACGGTCTCTCATAGCACAGACCCGGAGATCCCTCGAACCAGGCGTGAGGTTCTCCGAGGAACAAGTTCACAGCGATTATTGCCCCCAGGCCAGATTGTATCCGTCCGGTAGCGCACAGAACTGACGAGCTTGTATTAACCCGGACCGAAGCTCTATGCCATCGCTATTGAATATCGGTCCGGGGACCTTGTTCCCTGCGTCTGGTTTGCTGAGGTCAGTCGGTTTCCAGACCCAGCGTGGCGCCTTTCTCCATTGCCGGGATGCCTGAGCGCAGCCAGCGCGGTGCCGGCTCGTCTTTCAGGTAATGGTCGAAGTATTGCTGCATGCGGATTTGCCAGTCGCGCCGGTTGGCAAAAGTGGTCGGCCAGTGCGGCTCTTCGTTGTAGTTGATCAGCCAGGCTGGCCGGCCTAACCGTCGCAGGGCGACGAACATCTCGATGCCCTGCTCCCAGGGAACGGCACCATCCTCATCGTTGTGCATCATCAACAAGGGGGTGGTGATCCGGTCGGCCATGAACAATGGTGAGTTGTGCAGGTAGAGATCCAGGTCTTCCCATAAAGTTTTGCCCAGACGACTCTGGGTTCGTTCGTACTGGAACATGCGGCTCATGCCGGTTCCCCAGCGAATGCCACCGTAAGCGCTGGTCATGTTGGCGACCGGCGCACCACCGGCAGCGGCCCGGAAGAAGTCGGTCTGGGTGATCATGTAGGCAATCTGGTAGCCGGCCCAGCTGTGACCCTGGATACCGACCCGGTCGGCGTTGATCCAGGGTTCTTCGGCCAGGCTATGAACCTTGGGCATGATCGCTTCCATGGCGCTGTCACCCGGATACCCCTCGCGGTACCAGACATCCGGCATGAACACCACGTAGTCATTGCTGGTGTAGAAGGTCGGGATGATGACCGAGCGATGCGCTTCAGGCGCACGGTGGCGAAAGAGACGGTGGGAATCACGCTCGTAAAAGTAGACGATCATCGGATAGGCGCGCGCCGGATCGAAGTCTTCCGGTTTGTACAGCAGTCCCTGGTGATCGACGCCGGTTGTCGAAACCCACTCCACCAACTCGACCTGACCCCACCGGTAGTCCGTTTGCTGGGGGTTGGCATCGCTTAACTGCTGCATGTCAGAAAAGTCGGAAGCACTGACCCACAGGTTGGGGAAGTCGTCAAAGTTCTCACGCGTGAACAGCAGCCGGTCGGCATTATCGGCCTTGATTGGATCGCCGAAGTGATGACCGGAGACGATCAGCTCTACCGGTGCATTGCCGCTGCGATGAAGCTGGTAGAACCCGTGTTCCCGCGTCTGTTCGTCAAACACGGTGGCCAGCAGTGATCGATCCGGGTCGATGCCGTCTTCGTCCGGGTCCAGATCCACCAGGCGGATATTCCAGCCGCGCTCGCGCCCGATCCCCTGGCTGAGGCTGACTGGCTGATCGGCGTTTTCCGGATCAACCAACCAGACATCATGCCGGTCGTGGATCACGAAGCCACTATCGTCATCCAGCCACAGTCCGCCGGCGTAGGGATTGGAAACAAAAGGCCGGTCGTTGGCATGGTCATCCAGCGGATGATCGATGGCCGAGCCCAGATCAATGAACATGTTGTCGCTGAGGCGCACGGCAGACCAGGAGGCTTCGTGCCGGTCCCACCAGCTGATGTAGCCGCCTGCAGGCGAGATCACCGGCTTGTCCTGAACCCGGGTCAATATCTGACGCGCCTGCCCGCTGTCGATCTCGATCAACCAGCCATCGGCAAAGCCGGGGAATTCCCATGACATTTCCGCCCGGTAGCTGCGATCAGCCAGGCCCAGGGCAAATGGGGCATCGCCGCCATTGGCAATTTCGATCTCGGGAATTTCCACGCGTCCGAGCTGAACCAGCCGCGCCCGGTCGTCCCCCTCCAGGTGGGCGACAGCCAGATAGCTGCGCTTGCGCTCCTCTTCCAGTTCAACCAGTTGCATCGGCTGCAACTGCTCGTCCTGCCAATGCCAGATATCCACGCGCACGACTTCGTCGTCAAGCAACTCTTCATGGTCGGGAATTTCGATTGGTGGCGGCGCGATGCCAAAATACAGGCGCGAACCGGTGTCGGAAAACAGTGGCTCGTGGTGCTCGCTGACATGCCAGCCGGCGGCCAGAATATCGGATGTTTCATCAGCCAGCACCCGGGCCTGGTTCGCGCCTTCGGTCCAGTAAAAAAGACTGTAGGCATGGTCATCGCGCTCTTCGTTGTCGCGGCGACCGAGGAAAGCCAGCCGTTGACTGTTCGAATCAAACACCAGCGCCTTGTACTTGCCCGTGCCACTGACGATGGCTTTCTGCTCCCCACTTTGAGGGTCAACCACCCAGACGCCATCGCCCTGCCCGTCCGGAGCTACCCGGATCACTGCCAGCCAGGTGCCATCAGGCGACCAGGCGTAATCGCTGACATGATCGATATCGTGGCGCAGCGCCGACTCGAGAGACCGCACGACCAGGGTGGTTCCGGGCTTCTGTTCCGCGTCACTCTCGGACTCTTCAACCTCATCCTTCTCCTCGTCCTCGATCAGTTCCTCTTCCTCGACCTCCTCCACTTCAGGCTCCTCCGGCTCAACGCCATGCAGAAAGGCAAGCCAGTCACCCGAGGCTTCCGGCAAGGCAAAGGATTTCACTTGCTGGTAGCGAACCTCGCGACCGTCATCCAGCGACAGGATGCCCAGCGATGACTGAGGCAGCTCTTCATCCGGCAACCCGTTCACATTGGCCAGGCGAGCTTCGGCAAAACCCGGCTCAACCAGGAAAACGACGTGGCGACTGTCATGACTGAACAGTGCCTCGTTGCCGCGCTCGATCCGAAATTCGGGTTCGAGCGCGGTCGATCGCACCACCAGCACGCCATCAGCCTGCTCCGGGGCCATGCGCCACAACGCCCACTGCCCGTCACGACTCAATGCCTGGGTCTCGATCCAGTTCCAGCTCGTGTAGACATCATGGTCCAGCGGTACTTTCGCGGCCGAAGGCACGGCCAGAAGACCGACGATCAAAAACAAAAATGGATGCAACAAGGATTGAAATTTCATTCTGAGCCTTCTTCAGGTTTTCTGCGAAACGCCCGGTCCGTCGCAATTCCCGAAGATCGATTTCGGGGCGAGGTTGGCGGTGACCGGCAAGGATATCAGACCAGCACCTGAACCCGGACGCCACCGACACGCCGCCAACACCCTGACCGACCACGAAGGCCTTACGACCACCCAACAAGGCCAGCGGCGGTAGAATCACGCGATGGATTTCGATGAACTGCACAACCTGCGCGAAGCGCATGCCGGGTGGCGATTGCTGCAGGCCGACCATGCGCCGATGGTGGTCAGTTTCTTTCAGCGGGCTTTCATCGAGCCCAATGTGCGGGCCGTTGCCGAGGGGGAGCTGAGCAGCCGCCTGGAGGACCACTTGGCCCACATTCGGGAAGGCCGAGGCGAGACATTGTTTCCGAAGGCTGCGCTGGAATATCTCAAGGACTGGTCTGATGACCGCCGTGCCTGGCTGCGTCGTTATTACACTACTGACAGTGACGAAGCCCATTAT
>JBLRWT010000187.1:0-4933 GCA_047921095.1 Wenzhouxiangella sp.
CTCGCCTACCGTCCCGGCGGGGTGCTGGCCACCAAAATCCACCTCAAGCACGTCTCGGTGGCCACCACCGAGGGCTACGCGTCGCGTCCCGGCGGCGCCCAGGCCGAGCTGCTGGCCGAAATGAGCTGATCATGCAGACCACACTGACCATCGAAACGCCTGGCCGAAACCTGATCGACTTTACCTGCGAAGTCAGCCGTCAGGTTGAATCATCCGGGATCGGCAATGGCCTTTGCCACCTGTTCATCCAGCACACGTCGGCTTCTCTGCTGATCACCGAAAACGCCGACCCGGACGTGCTCGTCGACCTGGAAACTTTCCTGTCCGACCTGGCGCCCGATGGCGACCCGCGCTACATCCATACCGCCGAAGGTCCGGACGACATGCCGGCCCACGTGCGCTCTGCCCTCACCCAGACCAGCCTCAGCATACCGGTGATCGATAACCGTCTGGCACTCGGCACCTGGCAGGGGATCTATCTCTGGGAGCATCGCCATCGCCCTCACCAGCGCAAGGTCGTAATGACTCTCCTGACGAGCGCCTGATCAGCGGTCCACACCATCGCGTTGCGTACGTATTGCGTTTTAATACGTTTGTGATATAGTGTCTCTCAGGCACCCTTGAGAGTTAATCACCAGTGGCAAAGCAGACCGTAACCCTGAGACTGGATGAAGACGATCTGACTTACCTGTCACAGGTCGAGATTTCGGGCGCTGGCAACCTGAGCGAGAAGATTCGCGCCTTGCTCGCCGAAGCTCGCGCCCAGCGCGAAGGCTGCGAGGATTTTGCCGCGGCTCATGACTTTTCCCGCCGTCTGTTCGCCCGGATCGAGCGCGAACTTCATGCTGCAGAGATGACGGCAGAAATGCGCTCGGAGTCTGTTCACCGCACTCTTTCCTGGTTGCCCGAAATAACCGCCTTCGTGCTTTCGGCAAAGCACGATCACGAGCGGAATGGCAGCCGGAAGCAACTTGAGCGCTTCGAGCTTGGGCTGGCCGAACGGGTTTTCAGCCTGGTGGAATCCATGCTGCAACTCTCGCATGCAGGCTTTTCTGGCTGTTATTCGCCGGAAAAGCTGGTAAAACGTGCCGGCTTTGGGGTAAAAAGCAAGGCTGAGGGCGACTGATCACACTTTCCATTTCAAGTCTGTTCCGCAAAACTGACCACCAACTTATAGGAGAATGACAAATGAGTGAGTCCTTGAGACAACGTGTAGGTCGCCTGGTCGCCGGTGGTTTCAACGCCCTGGTCGACGCCGTCGAAAGCGCCGCGCCGGAAACGGTGATGGAGCAGGCCATCCGCGAAATCGATACGGCGGCCACCGAGGTTCGCAATGAACTGGGCGTGGTCGAGGCACAGCGCCACCTGACCGCCAAGCGTCTGGCCGAAGATGGCGCGCGCCACGACGAATTGTCCGAGAAGGCCCAACTGGCCTTGAGGGAAGGTCGCGACGACCTGGCCGAAGCCGCCGTGTCGCGCCAGATTGACCTGGAAGCGCAGATCCCGGTCCTGGAAGCCAGGCTGGCTGACCTGGCCGATGAAAAGGCCCGGCTGGAAGGCTACATCAAGGCGCTGCAAGCCAAGAAGCGGGAAATGCGCGAGGCGCTTGACAGCTACCGTCAGGCCCAGCGCACCAGTTCAGCCGGCAGCAAGCCCGAAAGCGGTCAGCCGGCCGGGGCAGGCGCCGATGACAGAGCCCAGCGTGCGACCGACGCCTTTGATCGCGTCTTCCACCGCGAAGTCGGCATCAAAGGGACATCCGGGACCTCGTCCGACGAAGACGCTCGTCTGTCCGAACTCGACGATCTGTCGCGCAAGAACCGTATCCAGGAACGACTGGCCAGGCTCAAGTCCGACAAGTCGTGATCGAGTACTTCACCGCACCGGGGAGCATACCGTTCACCGTTGCCCTGCTGGTCATGCTGGGGCTGCTGCTGTTCGAGATCGCCTCCCTGATCAGCGGATTCGGTGCCCATGACCTGATCGACGATTTCGTTATCGGTCAGGTCGATTTTCCCGATGACTTTCTCGCTGGTGGCAGCGATTTGTCGACCGGCATCGAGGGCAGTGGTGCTGCCGAGGGCGGCAGCATGCTGGGCCGGGTGTTGGCGTGGCTGTATATCGGAAAAGTCCCGCTGCTGATCGTGTTGATTGTTTTTCTGACCATCTTCAGCCTGAGCGGTTTGATTACCCAGTCGATACTCCGGGAGACCATCGGCTTTGCCATCCCCGGCATCATTGCGGCGCCGGTTGTGTTTTTTCTGTGCCTGCCGCTGGTTCGTGGCTGCACTGCCGGCCTGGCCCGAATCATGCCGCGCGACGAAACCAGCGCAGTCAGCACCAAAACCTTTGTCGGTCGCACCGCGATCATGACCGGAGGCACGGCCCGCAAAGACCTGCCGGCACAGGCCCGACTGACCGACAGCTTCGGCACCACTCACTACGTAATGGTCCAGCCGGATGACCAGGAACAGGTGCTGGAAAATGGCAGCCTGGTGCTGCTGGTCCGACGCATCAATGGCAGCTTCAGTGCCATACCCAACCCCAACGCCGCCCTGCAGGACGGCCAACCATAATATCTCTGACTTACTGAAAATAACCATAATCTGATTTGGGAGCATAAAAAATAATGGATGCAACAATCGCTGCGATGGTGGTCCCTGCCATTGTCATACTTGTCGCCCTGTTTACCATCGGGTTGATCCTGGCTCGCCTGTATCACCGCGCCAGCAAGGAAATCGCGTTTGTGCGCACCGGTCTGGGTGGCGAAAAAGTCGTCCGCGACGGTGGCGCCCTGGTTTTGCCGGTGCTGCACGAAACCATTCCGGTCAACATGAACACGCTCAAACTCGAAGTACTCAGAGCGCGTGAAGCGGCATTGATTACGCGTGACCGCATGCGTGTTGATGTGCAAGCCGAGTTCTACGTGCGGGTCAAGCCCGATGCCGGGGCCATTTCCACCGCAGCCCAGACCCTGGGTCGTCGGACGATGAACCCCAGCGCGCTGAAGGAACTGATCGAAGGCAAATTCGTTGATGCGCTGCGTGCAGTTGCCGCCGGCATGAGCATGGAAGAACTGCATGAGAACCGGGTTGACTTCGCCCAGAAGGTGCAAGTTGCCGTGGCCGAGGATCTGCACAAGAACGGACTCGAACTGGAGTCTGTATCACTGACCGGGCTTGACCAGACGCCCTCCGACTTCTTCAATCCGCAAAACGCCTTCGATGCCCAGGGCCTGACCAAGCTGACCCAGGAAATCGAACGGCGCCGCAAGGAGCGCAATGACATCGAGCGCGACACCAAGATCCAGATCGAACTGAAGGATCTGGAAACCGAGCAGCAGTCGCTGCAGATCGATCGTGACCAGGAGTATGCGCGCCTGATGCGCGACCAGGAAGTCAAGGTTCGCGAAGCCGAGACCCAGTCGATGACCGCTCGGCAGCAGGCCGAACGGCGCCGTGAGGCAGAAGAAGCCACGATCGAGGCTGATCGCTCGATCCGGGAGGCTGAAATTCAGAAGAATCGACAGATCGAGGAACGTGAAATCGAGCGTCAGCGCGCCGTTCGCATAGCCGAACAAGACCGCGAGATTGCCATTTCCGAGAAGTCCCGCGAAGAGTCCGCCGCCCGCGGCGAGGCCGATCTGGCCCGGGCCAAGGCGGTCTCCGCGGAGGAAGAAGTCAAGACCGTGCGCGAAACCGCCTCGGCTGAGCGTTCCAAGCAGGTTCGCCTTGTCCAGGCCCGCGAGGATGCCGAGCGCGACGCAATTTCCATCACCATCGCTGCCGAAGCCGAGAAACGCGCGTCCGAAGACCGTGCCGAGGCGCAGCGGGTCGCGGCCACCGGTGAAGCCGATGCCGTGCGCATCAGGGCACAGGCCGATGAAGAACGCTATCGGGTCGATGCCGAAGGACGCCGTGCCATCAACGAGGCGCGCAACGCACTGAGCCCGGACCAGATCGCGCTCGAGATTCGCCTCGAGATGATTCGCAACCTGCCCGACATCATCGAGCAATCGGTCAAGCCGATGGAGCGCATTGATGGCATCAAGATCATCGATGTTCGCGGCATGGGCCAGAACGGCTCTGGCGGAGGCAGCGGAGACGGTGCCGGGGGCAACGACAACAACGATGGCAGTCTCGCCCGCTCGGTGGTCGATCAGGCGCTGCGCTATCGTGCCCAACGACCACTGGTTGATTCCCTGCTCAATGAAGTCGGCCTTGGCGACCTGTCCGACCTCAGCGGCCTGGTGGCCGACTCCGGCAAGTCGAAAGCAGCGGACAAGCTGTCGCCAGCAGCCGAGGAAGACGAGCCGGAACAAACCCCTGATGACAATCAGGCGTCCGATAACAATCGAAGACCATCAGCCAATCGAAACCGACGCAAGCGCCCCGGGCAGGACTCGGAGTGAACAAAAAAGCCCCGGTTAGCCGGGGCTTTTTCCTGTTACCTGGCTCGTTTTGAGCCATGCCAGGCAATGGCCAGGGCGATGAAGAAAGGCACAAGTCGTTCTGCCGCATTGCCCGGCGCGTCCGGGAAGAAGCTGATGGCAATGGTGAGCAAGGCGCCGGTCAGCATGGCGCCCAATCGGTGGCCGCTGGCAACCGGGCCGATGAACAACAGGACGATCAACAACGGGCCAAAGGCATTGCCCAGGACCTGCCAGGCAAACAGTACCCGGTCGAAGATCGTGGCCGGAAACATCAGCGCCAGCAGCAAGGCCGCCAGGCCAAGAATGATGATCACCAGCCTGTCCATGCTCAAGGACAGGCGGCCGCGCCGCAGGTCGTGGCTGACCGCGCTACCGGCGACAAGCAACTGGCTGTCGGTGGTCGACATGATCGCCGCCAACACGCCGCCGGTGATGATTCCGCCCACGACCGCCGGCAACAGGTCAACCGACAACTGCAGCAGCACCGACTCGGCGTTGGCC
>JBLRWT010000188.1:0-4921 GCA_047921095.1 Wenzhouxiangella sp.
GTGGCATTCTCTTCCCGGCGCGAGACCGATCACGGTCGCTCCACCCAGCTTTACCATGTGCCGGTCGACGGTGGCGCACCGGTCAAGCAGATGGAAGCACGCTTTTTCCGGGGTCAGTGGCACCAGGACGGCCAGCGCCTGGCCTACATCGATTTCGGGCCGGCCTATAACGGACTGTATGGCGGCACGGCGGGCTGGAAGGGCTATCGCGGTGGCACCACCCCGTCGGTGCGCATCCTGGATACCGGCACCGAAACGGTGATCAACATCGAGGGTGAGCGGGTCAGCGACATCAACCCCTTCTGGCTCGGGGACCAGGTCTATTTTCTGTCCGACCGCGAAAACAAGCTGCTGAACCTGTTCAGCTATGACGTTGACAGCGCCGAACTGGCCCAGCTGACCGATCAGCCGCTGTGGGATATTCGTTGGGCCTCAGGGCATGGCCGGCAGGTTGTTTTCGAGGCCGGCGGTCGGTTGCATGAACTGGACGTGGACAGCAACGCGGTACAGACGCTTGATATCCACATTAATCCCGATCTGCCGCAGTTGCGTGCCGGTTTCCGGGACGTCCGCGGCAATATCCAGTCGGCACGGCTCTCACCCAGCGGCAAGCGCGCGTTGATCACCGCGCGCGGCGAAGTTTTCTCGGTGCCAGTCGAGCACGGTTCGACTCGCAACCTGACCCATACCGACGGGGTGCGCGAATATACCGCGCTCTGGTCGCCGGCCGGTGACCAGGTGGCCTGGATCGTCGAGTCGCTCGATGGCCAGACGGTCACGATTGCCGACCAGACCGGGATGGGTGATCGTCGCAGTTTCGAGCTGGGGCCGGATTTCTACCAGCTCCAGGTCTGGGACGCGGACAACAAGCGCATCATTTATTCCGACAACCGCCTGATGCTGCACGTGATCGACCTGACCAATGGCAATCGTCGCCAGATTGCCCGCAATGAACGCCAGGGTGGCTTCGATACCGCGCTCTCCCCCGATGGCCGCTGGCTGGCCCATACGCTTCGGCGTGCCAACTATTTCCGCGATCTGGTCATCTACGATCTCGATAATGATCAATCGCACCCGGTCAGCGACGGCATGGCCGATATTGCCGCACCGGCGTTCAGCCCTGACGGACAGCACCTGTATTTCGCCGCCTCGACCAACTCCGGCCCGCTCCAGTTCGGCCTCGACATGTCCAGCCAGGAGCGCCCGTACCGGGCCGGCCTGTACGCGCTGGTTCTGGCGGCCGACGGCGACTCCCCGCTCAAGCCGATCAGCGGAGACGAGGACGGCAACGACAACGACAAGTCGAAAGATGACAAGAAGGACGATGGCCAGGACAGCAAGGACAAACCGGCGACCCGGATCGAGTTCAACGGCCTGTTCGCCCGCGCCGTTCCGCTGCCGGTAGCCAAGGGCAACTACGGCGATCTGCAGGTGGCCGCCGACGGCACGCTGTTCTACATGCAGCGGACCCAGCCGGGCGCGACCATCGAGCTGCCGGGCGACAACGGGGCCAGGTTCAATCAGCTGATGCAGTTTGATCTCAAGGAACGCAAGGCGACGACCGCGTTTACAGGTCTCCAGGGCTTTGACATCGCAGCCGCCGGCAAGCACTTGTTGATCAGGCGTGATAACGGTGCACTGGCAGTCAGCGAAGTGAAAGACATCAAGCTGGAGAACCTCGATCTGAGCGATCTTCGCATGCACATCGACCCGCGCCGGGAATGGGGCCAGATTTTCGACGAAGGCTGGCGCATGCAGCGCGAGTACTTCTATGCCGCCAACCTGCACGGGCTGGACTGGGACGCGGTCTACGCCCAATACCGGCCGCTGGTTGATCATGTCGGTCGACGCGAAGACCTGAACGAGCTGATGGTCGAAATGATCGCCGAACTGCACGCCGGGCATAACCGTGTCGGTGGCGGGGACATCCATCGTGAAAGCAGCGTCGGCGTCGGATTGCTTGGCGCCAATTTCGAAATTCACGACGGTCGCTGGCGGATCAGCCGGATCTATACCGGCGAGGCCCACAATCCATTCCTGCTCGGACCGCTGGCCCAGCCCGGCAACGAGGCCGGCGAGGGCGAGTACATCCTCGCCGTCAACGGCCGTGAACTCAACGCCGATGACAACCTGTTTGCACGCCTGCATGACACCGTCGACAAGCAGGTCACCCTGCGAGTGGGTCCGCGCCCCGATGGTGGTGACGGCCGGGACATCGTTGTCGAACCGGTTGGCTCGGAGTTCGCGCTCAGACTCTGGGGCTGGGTCGAAGCCAATCGCCTGGCCGTCGCCGAGGCCACCGACGGCCGGGTGGGTTATGTCTACCTGCCGAATACGGGTGGCCCGGGCTACACGTTTTTCAACCGAATGTTTTATGCCCAGCTCGATCGTGAGGCACTGATTATCGACGAGCGCGCCAATGGTGGTGGTCAGGCAGCCAACTACATCGTCGAGGTCCTCAGCCGTCGTCACCTGTCGAACTGGGTCTACCGGGATGGGCTGATGGCAACGACGCCGTCCGGGGCCATGCACGGCCCGAAGCTGATGATGATCGACCAGGATGCCGGCTCCGGCGGTGACTACCTGCCCTATGCCTTCCGCGAACTGGGTATCGGTACCCTGCTCGGCACCCGCACCTGGGGCGGGCTGATCGGGATCTTCGCCAACCCACCGCTGATCGATGGCGGTGTGATGACCGTGCCGAACTTCCGTTTCGTCGACGTCAACAACAACTGGAGCATCGAAAACGAGGGCGTGGCGCCTGACATTCATGTCGAACTCGACCCGCTGGCCACCAACGCCGGTCGCGATAGCCAGCTCGACGCTGCCATCGCCGAGATTCTCGATCAACTGGGCAGCCATGTCGACGACATCGTCCGCAACCCGCCGACGCTGCCGACCAGCGTCGGGCTTTGAGGGTTTTTCCGGTTGGTTCTTGACTGGCCTACCCCTCATACCCCAAGATATAGCCCTCACGGTGCCCATTCGACACAAGATGTTGGGCCAAGAGGGAATTCGGTACAGTCTGCCGGCCAAGCCGGCGCGATGATTCCGAAGCTGTTCCCGCAACTGTAGGCGGCGAGTTTTTCGATCATGAAGACGCCACTGGTGGCCATTGAGGCTATCGGGAAGGCTGATCGGAAAGCAGGGACCCGCAAGCCAGGAGACCTGCCGTGAACTGACTCGATTATCCCGGGCGGGATCTCCCGGCGGTAAGCGGTTGCCGGTCCGTGGGGCCGTGTCATTCGCGACCGTCACCTGATTCTGTCCCGTTGACTTGAACAACGGAGAAGAACAAATGAATCAGCCGGCTCCTCAAACCCACGTCGAAACAGAAGTCGACACGCTGAGTCCTGCCCAGCGCCGCGCACCGGTTCCAGCGCCGCTGGGCCCGCGGCCCCGCCACGATCAGCTTCGCATCGACCGGACCCGCGACCAGCTGCTGACCGTGTTCGGTCGCCAGACCCTGGCCGACCGCTACCTGCTTGAAGGCGAAGGACCGCAGGACATGTTCGCTCGTGTTGCCTGTGCCTACGCTGATGATCTCGAGCATGCTCAGCGTCTCTACGATGCCATGTCGCGCCTGTGGTTCATGCCGGCCACGCCGATCCTGTCCAACGGCGGCACCAGTCGCGGTCTGCCGATTTCCTGCTTTCTCAACTCGGTGCCCGATTCATTGGGCGGCATTGTCGATACCTGGAACGAGAATGTCTGGCTGGCCTCCAACGGCGGCGGCATCGGCACCTATTGGGGCCAGGTGCGCTCGATCGGCGAGCCGGTGAAGGGCTCGGGCCAGACCTCGGGCATCATGCCGTTCGTGCATGTCATGGATGGCCTGACTTTAGCCATCAGCCAGGGCTCGCTGCGGCGCGGCTCGGCTGCCGTGTACCTGGACGTGCATCATCCGGAGATCGAAGAGTTTCTGGAAATCCGCAAGCCCTCGGGTGATTTCAACCGCAAGGCCCTGAACCTGCACCACGGCATCAACATCACCGACGAATTCATGCAGGCGGTGACCGATGGTACCGATTTCGGCTTGAGAAGCCCGAACACCAACGAGGTGTTGCGACGGGTGGATGCCCGGAGCCTGTGGCAGCGCATTCTTGAAACTCGCCTGCAAACCGGCGAGCCATACTTGCTGTTCATCGATACCGTCAATCAGGACATGGCCCCTCACCAGAAGAAACTCGGGCTGAAAGTCTCGACCTCCAACCTGTGCAGTGAGATCACCCTGCCGACCGGCGTCGACCATGATGGCAATGAACGCACCGCGGTGTGCTGCCTGTCCTCGCTCAATATCGAGACCTGGGACCAGTGGCACGACCAGCCGGGCTTCATCGAGGACGTCGCCCGCTTCCTCGATAACGTCCTGACCCAGTTCATCGAAAGCGCGCCACCTGAAATGGTCAAAGCGCGCTACTCGGCCCTCAACGAGCGCTCGATCGGCCTGGGCGTCATGGGCTTTCACTCGTTTCTGCAGGCCCAGGGCATTCCGCTGGAGAGCGCCCCGGCCAAGTCCTGGAACCTGAAGATTTTCAAGCATGTCCGCGCGGCCATGGACGACGCATCGAAGAGCCTGGCCGACGAGCGTGGGCCCTGCCCGGACGCGCTGAGGGTTGGGGCCAGGGAGCGCTTCAGCCACAAGCTGGCCATCGCACCGACCGCCTCGATCAGCATCATCTGCGGCGGGGTCAGCGCCTGCATCGAACCCATCCCCGCCAACATCTATACCCACAAGACGCTGTCGGGGTCGTTTACCGTGCGCAACCGGCACTTGCAGGGACTGCTGGCCGAACGTGACCGCGACGACGCCGCGACCTGGGGCTCGATCCTGGAACGGGCAGCGCCGACTACGTGGATAGTCTCGAATTGCTGTCGACCTACTACCGTCCTCTGGAGAAGCTTTTGATCACCTCCAGGG